>NZ_JBFUKX010000024.1:0-91818 GCF_056400605.1 Mucilaginibacter sp. P5_A4
TTTTTCCTCCTGTTGGCTATCCTGGATATACTGCTATGCCGTATTCCTTACATTCTGTTCAAACTCAAGAAAATAAAAAGAATGAGGCTGTATCTCGCAAACAATATGCTTATAGCTATTTAGGCACGACGTGCTCTCATCCTTTTTCACTCATAAAATGTATGTAAAGAATGTTTTAATATCTCCTAAACAAGATATAATACATTTTTTAATTTCAACTGTAAACATAGGAGGTACGAAGCAATCCCCGACTTACAGAGCGGCCTTGCAAATCCGACATGTACAGTTTGGGATTGCTTCGTACCTCGCAATGACGATCTATTTATAAGGATTATCTAATAATTATAAAGCCTATCTACTTAATATTTACTTCTTCTTTTTAACCGGTGGTGCAACAAAATTCAATTCGCTTTTGCCCAGATCTTTTGATGTGGCTACAGCTATACCACGCTGATCGGCTTTGTTTACCGCGCAATAGTAGTGGTATACCACACCCTTATATTTTACCACAAATGATTTGTGGGCAAACATATTATCATAAGGTTCGGATGATTCAATCAGCTTATCGCCGGTCCAATCAGTCCAGTGAACCAGGTCGTACGAACAGGCAAAGCGGTTAAATACACCCGTTGTCCCGGTTTTCCAAAAGGCGCCGAAATAAAACATCACATACACATCGCCCATTTTTTGAATATACGGGTCGCCGGTAATGCCATCGCCATGGTTCAGCACAGGATCTTTGCCAAAACGCTGCCAGTGCAGCATATCATCAGATACAGCCATACCAATGCGCTCGGCGCCGCGCTTTTTGTTTAGGCTATCGCCGTTGGCATTGTAATACATTACAAATGGGTGCCCGGTAAGCTTTGCCTTATCCCATATCACGGTTTCTTTATATTGGGTATGGTTATCCCACCAGCTTACGTCTTTATCGATGCTTGATAGTACGGGATGATCTAACCGCTGCCATTCATGTGGTGTTGACGGATCCTTGCCGGTATTGGCTATGCTGATTGATAGCAGCCCTTTCTCGTACCCCCGGCTTTGCCCGCCGAAATACGACATCCAGTATTTATCCTGGTATTTTTGCAGCTGATAACTGCCGCCCCATTTGTAATCCTGCAAAGCAATATAACCTGCCTTTTGGTTGCTGTCCCACTGCGTGGTATCTGAGAATGACAGGATGCGGCCGCGGGTTTTCCAATGCAGCAGGTCCTTGCTATCAGCCAGCCAGGTTTCGTAACCACGGCCATCGAATACAAGGTAAGTCATGTACCAGTTGTTCCCTTTCCTGAAAACACTGGGGCAATCCATTTTTTTTGAATTGCTATCGGGCGCCATCACCAGGCCATATTTATACGGGGTTTTTACCTGCTGGTAAATATCCTGCATTACCTTATTGGGCACAGTTTTGGTTTGTGCCGATAGTTTTATAGCCGGTAACAGGCAAATAAATAATACCAAGCGTTTTAATGTATGATTCATATTTTATAATTCTTAAAAGCTGCCTAAAAACAGATCGTCATTGCACGAAGCAATAAGGTGTTGGTAAAAAAATCCTTTGTCATGCTGAACGTAGTGAAGCATCTATTATTCGCCATACTTCTTCGCCCTGTACAGCCTGCGAATAGATCCTTCACTACGTTCAGGATGACAAACCCCTTCAGAATTTCCCCAAACTTTTACTACTCAACATGACAGCCCTCTACCTAACCACAAACAAATAACCACCCGACCCTACCCTAACCAGGGCCTTACCATTTTTGTATCCTATAAATTCCATGTCTTTTCTGTTCCTGATGTTTTGCCCGCCGGCTGTGATCATAGCCGTTTTATTTACCGGCAAATAAATGGTGGCCGTTGTATTAGCAGGAATGCTTACACTCAGCTCAAACTTACCTGCCTCCTTTTTCCAGCTGCTTGAAATGGTGCCGTAAGGCGATTGGTAGTTTGCCCTTGCCCAGGTTACATCGCCTACAACTTCCGGTCTGATCTCTATTTTGTTAAAGGCTATAGCATCATCTGCCGGGCGGATGCCTGCCAGTCCGCTGTAAAACCACTCCATTAAATGGCCCAGCATAAAATGGTTGTTTGATACCGATGGCAACGCCGCCCATGATTCTGTCAGCGCCGTTGCTCCATGTGCTAACTGATACCCATAACCCGGCACATCAGCACGGTTATTCATATCAAATATCACGTCAGACCGACCTTCATCATCCAGTACCCTCAGCAGGTAGCGGTAACCAATATCACCGGCGGTAAGGCTGTTACCCCTGCTGCGGATATCCTTTACAATATTGTTCACCACAGCGGTTTTATATTGCGGTTCAACCAAACCGGCATAAACCGATATAGCATTTGCCGCCTGGCTGCCGGTACCATATTGCCTGGTTTCGGCATTAAAGAATTTTTTATTGTAAGATTGCTTAACCTGTGCGGCTAATTTATTGTAAGCCACAGCGTCTTCGCTTTTCCCCAGTAAAGTGGCAATTTTTGTCGCGATATCCAGGTCGTAATAATACAAGGCCGTGGCCGTAATGCCCTTTGGGGTTAACTGCGACACGCCAGGTGGATTGGGTCCCAGGTCGTACCAATCGCCAAGGCCTTGTGTTAAAATATGGCCATCTGCTTTTTTACTTAGGTAAGTTAGGTAGCGTTTTATCATATCGTAATTCTGGGCCAGCACACCTTTATCGCCGTACCATTGATACACATACCAAGGTAGGATAACTGCATTGCTGCCCCATTCGGGCGAGTCGCGAAACGGCTCATCAAACTTTACATATTCAGGAGCTATCTCCGGAACCAAACCATCTTCAGTTTGGGAGATCCGCATATCGTTGATGCATTTACGCGCCAGCCTAACTATATCATAGTTATAATGCAGGGAACTTCCCACCAAATGAGCCTCTTCCAGCCAGCCCAGTTTTTCGCGGTGCGGACAATCGGTAAACACGCTGGCCATATTGCTTTTCATGGCCCAGTCTATCAGCTTAAAGGTTTTGTTAAACAGCTCATTTGAACAGGCAAAATTACCAACCGTAGCAGCGGCGTTGCGCGTGTGCAGGCCTTTTATCACGATTATAACCGGCAGCTGTTTGGCATTAGCCTCATTTTGCGGAGCCACGCCTACCACCTGTAAATACCTGAAACCGTAATAGGTAAACTGCGGCTGCCAGGTTTCTGCACCATCACCTTTTAAAATGTAATTATAATAATGCGGCCCGCCCGATCCTTTTTGATTGGCACTGCCATCAGCATTAACCAACTCGGCGGGAATTATCTTTACCGTATCTCCTTTTTTTCCCCTAATCGTGATTTGCGGGATGCCCGAAAAGTTTTGTCCAAAGTCATAGATCCAGGCTCCTGTGTTTAATTGGGTTTTGTTTTGGGGGATAAACTCCTGCATTACTTTCAGCGGGTCGGCCGCCTGGGCGTTTAGCATCGGCGGGCCATCTACCTGTATAGCCTTACGCCAGGTATCATCATTAAAGGCATTGGTGTTCCATCCGGCCTGTTCCAGGTTGGCATTATAGTCCTCGCCGCCATAAATACTGCTGAAGGTTACCGGGCCGGGAGCTGTTTTCCAGGTGGTGTCGCTTACAAGGTTATCTATCTTCCCATCCTGGTATTCCATAACCAAACGGCAGATCATTTTGGGGTAGCCATATCCCCCGGTAAGCTTACGGTAGCGTTTATCGCGGGGGATATAATAAAACCCATTACCCAACATTACCCCGATGGTGTTTTTACCGGCTTTTAGCTGACCAGTAATATCAAATGGTACATACAGGGCCTGCTTGTCATATTTTGTCCAGCCGGGGTCAAGGAAATGGTCGCCAACTTTTCTACCGTTCAAACTCAGGTCGAAATGCCCCAGCCCGCAGATGTAAAGTGTAGCTCTTTTAAGCCGATTGCCCACATGGAATGGTTTACGCAGCAATGGCAGCACATCATTGGCCATCCCTAACTTTTTTGGCCCTTTACCATGATAAAACGGAACAATAACTGAGGTATCGGGCAGTTTCTCGTAAGCTATCCAGTTGGCACCTTGCCAATCAGCTTGGGTTAACAATCCCATTTGCCAGCGGGCGGTACCACTCCAGGCTGATTGCTGCCGGTGGTTATCCCAAACCATTACTTTCCAATAATAAGTTTTGGCCGGTTGGAGTTGGCTGCCCTTGTAGGTCACCTGCAAAGATGCCGGCAAGGCCACTTTTTTTGAGTCCCAGATGTTGCCCTTATTACCGTCCAGCTTCTGCGGATCATCGGCTACCAATACCCGGTAAGCCGTTTGCATGGTGTTGGCTTTGCTGCTTTTCAACTGCCAGCTCAGCCCTGGTGATACCGACTCAACCCCTTGTGGATTTTGTTTGTAATCACATTGCAGACCTGCCACTTTTAGTTCCTGGGCAAATAATCCCAATGGTAATACCAGCAGCAAAAACAAAATGATCTTTTTTAGCATTTTTCTATATTTTTCTCAATTTTTCTACTGCATTTCTATCCCCAATATACATAAACCTGCACATTTTTCACCCGCAATTACCAGTTTATAATTACCCGCGTTAATACTCGTCCCCGTTGTGGTAACCACCATTCCCGACTTGTTTTTGGCTACCGGTCTAAAGCTTAAATCTTCTTCTTTCATCATAGTTCCATCGGCAGCAAGCAACTTCATTTTTGCTGTAAAGACCTTATCGGTTGAGTTGTAATACTTTATACGCAAAGCATACAGATCAGCCACACCGGGGGTAATGGTAAATGACATGCTCCCCCTGGCATCCTTTTTATAGCGGATCACTTTTTTACCGGCCAAAGTATCCCTGAATATGCCATCGCCCTGAATATCAGCGACATCAGCTTTGTAACTTATGGTTTTACGCAGATCGGTTGCTGGTTCAAGTGTAGTTACCGGCAAAACAGCTACGGTGTACGTGTATTTTCCTTTATTCGCACCTAATTGCACCATGCCATCCTTTTTAAATCTTTTGCGGTAGACCGGGAGCTTATGCCCGCCATCGGCATCATTTTCTATATACAAACCGGTAACTTCATAATCATTTAACCATGCTGGCCTTTGTGCCGGGGTAGTATCCATCGCCACAAATACATCTGCATCGGCAGTTACATTAAACGAGGCAAACTGCTTATTATCAGAAAGATCTGTACAAATCCAATCAGCCCCAAAAAGCACGGGCGGCAGGTTACTGAATCTGATATCAGCGTTCACATACTGCTTTTGGCCCACATCCATCCAGCTTTGCAGTGTCCACTTACCGGCTGATTTTAAATGTGCTATTATACCGCTGTTATTTGGTGCTGCATGTATCTTGCCATTTAAAGTACTGATAGCCATTGCAGATATAAGGGCTTCACCAGCAGGTACATTGGGGAAGCTTATGTTTATTTTACCGCCTGTGATGTGGGCTGTGATTGTTTTCTTGAGCGCGCAGGCATAACCTGCTTCCTTCCAGATATCCAGGTTTTTGATCTTTGTTTCACCGTTAACAGCTACATCAAATAAACGCCAGCCAGTACAGTCCATTCCGCCGCCTGTGCCATACCATGGTTCGGTAAAATATAATTCAACACGGTAATCGCCATCGGGTACCGGGAAGTTAAACTGCAATTTGCCCATCCCATACCTGAATGTTTGAAACAATGGGCTATCATTTGTTCTGCCAATATTATCAAACGTGCGTTGCTGGCTGGCAAAAAAGGCAGGCATATTCGAATAATCGTCCGTCCATGATAATGAGCCCGGTTGGTTTTTATTATCCTGATGCTTATCGGCCATCCATAAATTACCAAAACTGTCTTTATAATCGGGGCCTCCGCAATTTAACCTGTACAGGTAATTGTAACCGGCCGCAGGTTTGAGCAGCACTGAATTTGCTGATCTATCCGAATTTAAATACGGAGCAGCTGGTAAATGATTGAGCACCACCTGATCATGCGCAACGGATTTGCCATTTACATACCCAACCGCGTACAAAACGTTATATTTTATATCCACACCATCCCACTGAAAATGAGTACCTACCCCGCGTTTTTTCTTTTTACCAAGCGAAATATGTTGTACATCATTAAACAGTTCTACCTCGTCGCAATTGGAGTAAACGGTAATGCTATCTTTTTTACCGGGTGTTAACCAGCGATCGGGCCATGTATGGGATACAATGTAAACCATTGGCTCTTTATCTTTTGGTGCATAATTGGCCCGGTACATATAAAATGCGTCGGTTGGCTGTCCCCAGGGTGTAAATAAGCCCTTATAGTTAACCGGCCCTACCCTGTCCAACTCCCGCTGGCCTTCGCCTCCTTGTGTGCGGCCAGGGTTCTCATGCGAGTAGAGCAGCCATTGAAAATGTCCTGCAACCTGGTCTTTTACAGAATCGGCCAGGCGAACTTTAGTCTCCATCAGTTGTGTCATTCGGTCCTCGCTAAGCGGACCGTTTTGGTTAAATGGCCCTTCTGTATGTAAACCAAGGCTTCTCCAGGCACCATATTCGCCCACGAGGATCTGTTTTTTGAGGTCTTCACCATAGGTTAGAGGATTACCGCCATAGGTGCCGGTCCAGTTTTGCGGCACATCCCAATCGGTACCCTGGCCACCGTTACAGGTGGTAACTTTGCGCTGCGATGATGCAGTCGGGTCAAGCTTGCGGATGATTTCGCTGCATTCACGGGCAAAATCGGCCGGTAGCTTGCTTTCATTCTGCAGGCCCCACAAAATAACTGAGGGGCTGTTACGACGCTCTTTGATCCAATCAACCAATAGCACCTTATAAGTAGCCCTAAACTCCGGCGTATTAAACCAGATATGCGCCGAATATTGCGGCCACCAAAGGATGCCCAGTTTATCCCAATATGTTTGATATGCCAGATTATGCGGTTGGTGCGCATCCCTGAAAGCATTAAAACCAGCAGCCTTTACCTGCATCACCCTTGCTTTGATTTCTTCACCGGTAAAAGCCTGGCTCTTACCCATCAGGTGCTCATACTCGGCAATGCCATTGATAAACACTGGTTTGCCATTCAAATAAAAACGATTATCGTCATTATTACGACCAATTGGCCAGCTTATCCAGCGGATGCCATAGGAAGTGGTTGTTTGATCCACAAGTTTGCCATTTTGCCAAACCCGGGTAATTAAATTATATAAATACGGATTTTGTAAAAACCATAAATGTACACCGGCTATATCTTTTAGTAATTGCTTTACAACAACAGTTTCACCGGGTTTAACTTCATTTGAAGCGTTTACTTCTGCAACTACTTTTCCTGTAGCATCAACCAGTTTATTGCTAACACTGATGGAAGACGAGTGCATACTGTAATTTTTCACTTCTGTTTCGAGGTTAAGCGTGGCTGATTTTTCGGAGACGGTGGTATCATTCCAAATATGTACGCCAAAAGGCTCAATACGCACGGGACTGGTCACGATCAAATGCACCGGCCTGAAAATGCCCATAGGCTGCGACCCTTCAGAAAAGCCCGGGTCATCCGAGCAGCCGCCACAAACCCAGGGCAGGTCTTTTATAAAGGCTGGATGATCTGCACGAACACAGAGCAGGTTTTTACTCCCTGTTTTTATCGCGTCAGTAACATCCAATGTAAACGAGGTACGCCCACCTGCATGATAGCCCACCTGCACGCCATTTAGCCAAACAGTAGCATAAGAGCCCACTCCTTCGAACCATAAAAAGTAGCGCTTATTTTGCTGCTTTGCAGGCAGAGCGAATATTTTACGATACCATGCATAGCCATGCCTGTTTCCATGTTTTAAACGGCGATAACCTTCATATTCATCCCAATTGTGCGGTATTTTTACTATCTTCCAGCTTTGATCTTTAAAGCTGGCCTGTTCAAAGCCCGGATAAGTTATTAGGTTATTATCATGGGCTATGGTATGCCAATTGGTGTTTAACAAAATCTCCTGCCTGGTGTTATTTTGCCCAAATACCGGAGTTATAAAAAAAGTAAACACCAAGCATATAAAAAGCATTAAAACCGGATGATGATTAAACCCGGAAAACTGTTTTTTAATATGACAATTGTTTACCTTCATCGTCTTCTATTATAGCTGTTTCAGATCAGCATTAAATTGATACGACCGGCCTTTTTGCGTATTGATGCTGATGATTTTATCATGATAACGCAAGCGACAAACCCCACCGGCTTTTGATAGCACTTGTACCCCCAGCAGCTGCCCTTTGTGCCAGTTAAAGTTCAATTCAAAATCACCACGGGCGCAAATGCCTTTTATACTTCCCTGCGCCAAAGCGGATGGCAGGGCTGGTAGCAGTTCAATATCATCTCCCTGACTTTGCAGCAACATTTCTGATAAGCCGGCGGCTCCGCCAAAGTTTCCATCAATCTGAAAAGGCGGATGCGCGTCGAACAGGTTATGGTAAACCCCGCCTTTTTCTTTACCAGAGCTCACGTCAGCAGGAGAAAGCAGCTTAGTGAACATCAAGTAGGCGTGATCGCCCTGCCTTAGCCTGGCCCATAAATTTACCTTCCAGGCAATACTCCAGCCGGTTCCCTCATCACCGCGGTATAACATAGATTTTTGGGCTGCATGCATCAGGTCCGGGGTTTTCCCGGTGATATCTGTACCGGGGAACACGCCCCACATATGCGATACATGCCTATGTGTATCGGCAGTATCGTCCTTATCTTCTATCCATTCCTGCAGCTGACCATATTTGCCAATTTGGTTAGGCGCTATCTGATCGTATTTTGCATTCAACGTATCAGCAAAAGCTTTATCAATTCCTAAAAGGACAGACGCCGCTATGCAATTTTTGAACAAATCGCGGATGATCTGGTGATCCATAGCAGGCCCCGCTACCAATCCGCCATGTTCAGGCGAATTGGAGGGAGAGCTGATAAGGTAGCCGGTTTTAGGATCTTTCACTAAAAAGTGCATAAAAAATTCCGCCGCCCCCTTCATCTCCGGGTAAGCGCGGTTCTGTAAAAAATTTTTATCCTTAGTATATAAATAATGCTCCCATAATTGGTGACAAAGCCATGCGGCGCCGCTTACCCAAATGCCATGATTTGACGCATTTACCGGAGCAGTGCCCCGCCACAGGTCGGTATTATGGTGCAGCACCCAGCCCGGTGCACCGTAATGTTCTTTTGCTGTTTGCCTACCTGTTTTAGCCAGGTCATCAACTATACTAAAAAACGGCTCGCTACAGGCCGAAAGGTTCAACACCTCGGCAGGCCAATAGTTCATCTGCAAATTGATGTTGGTGGTAAATTTACTGCCCCAAGGCGGCGTAAGCAGGTCGTTCCACAGGCCCTGCAAATTGGCCGGACCATTACCCGGGCGCGATGAAGATATCAGCAAATACCTGCCATATTGTGTGTACAGTGTGATAAACGATGGATCGGGTGTATCCCTGAATTTCAGGATCCGCTCATCTGTAGGCAAATCAGCATTGATGCCTTTACCAAGGTCAATAGAGAATGTTTTGAAGAATTTTTGGTAATCTTTTATATGATCTGCCTTTATAACCGGGTAGCTTTTACGGGTAATACCCGCTATTTGCATTTTGCAAATGGCTTCCGGATTGCCGGATACATCATGATAATTTTTGAAATTTGTTGCCGCTGTTAAATAAAACGTAGCCTCGTTGGCACCGGTAACTTCTATATTATTGGGAGTCACCAGCACTTTGCCGTTGGTGGCCTTCACATGCAGGTAACTTACCCCGCGTAATACCCCATCATGTACCTTTAACGATAATGCAAGCGTGTGATTGTCAACCCTGCGGGTAATAAAATTTTTATGCAGACTTTTCATCAGGGCTTTTACCGTAATGCTGCCCGGCTTATCGGCGGTTAAATGAATAGTTATTACCTGGTCGGGGGCGCTTGCCAGGTACTCGCGGGTGTAGGTTATTCCATCAGCCTTATAGGTAACATGTGCCGTGGCATTCGTGATATCAAGGTCGCGCTTGTATTCACTTATTGTTTGCTTTGGGATTTGCAGGTACAAATCGCCAAAAGGCTGGTAATCGGCATTATAGCGGGGGTAAGCCGGCGGATTATCATCCTGGATCCGGTATTTCCATGTTCCGCTTAATTTTATTGGTTCTATAGTGCTACTCTTTTCAATAGCGGATGTTATCGCATTGCTTGTTACCCCGGCTTTGATGATAGCAACTTCAACACCTTCAGGATAAAGCAGCATTTCTTTTGCCGCGCTGGTTAAGCCACCTTTATCATTGAAATTTAATACCTGTATAGCTAATAAATTTGTTCCTGTACGCAGCTCTTTAGCCGGGATGATATATTTACGATAAGCTGTTCCGTTGGTTGTGCCTACCTGGTTGCCATTGATATAAGTAAAATCGAGATCCCGGATGCGGCCTAAACTGAGCACCAGATTTTTTCCCTTCCAACTGGCCGGCAACTCAAATGTCGTTCTAAACCAAACCGCTCCGTCAAGTCCCTCAAAACCGGGGGTTGTTTCCCAGCCCTGTGCGGCGGGTAAGGTAATGGATTTCCATGTGTCATCGTGAAAATCTACCCCTTGAATCCCATTTATATTCCGCACCATTTTAACCCAGCGGGCAGAATCAGCAGCGTACGTAATTTCATTGCTCTTCATTCCCATGAAATGTTTTTCGGCAAGTGCTTCGGCTTCGGATTGTTTGCCGTCAAACAAGAGCTGGCGAATAGGTTGCAGGTATTTTACGGCCCCTTGCCGCTCATAGGTGCGCGGACCGCCCGTCCATAGCTTTTGTTCATTAAACTGGATCCTGTCTTCTGCCACTCCACCAAATATCATGGCGCCTAAGCGGCCGTTGCCAATGGGTAAGGCATCCGTCCATTTTTGTGCAGGCTGCCTGTACCAGAGTTTAAGGTCTGATTGGGCCCGGGCTAAATGAGTGGCAAGCACGAGCGTAATTGCAATAAATAAATATTTTAAGACCGGCAGTTTGGAGTTTTTCATAGCACTGTTTAGTTAAATAACCAGCGTAAATCTTTAATGTTACCGGTATTACTCAATCCGGCATCGTAAACCGGGATATAGGCATCATCATTAACAATACCTAAAATTAAACAAGCGCCTTTACCCAGCGTAAGCGTGTTGGTGCCCGCCTTAAACGAATAGGTATGCACATTAACCGGTGGCAAACCTTCTACCTGTATGGCATTGGCAATCTTTATATCCGCCTGGCCGTAATCATTGGCACTGGCATCTGTTTCCAGTTGTGGTTCCGGCAGGTATTTAGGGTCTTTCTCATTAAAAAAGCCCACCAGCACCTTAACAGGTTTGGCGTTGATAAAACTTAATTCCGTTCCATTTTTTAGCTGATCTGCCTTAATTAATTTTAAAGGCTGCAGGTTTACCAGCTCAGGGGCTGCATTTTTAACTACTACAGCAGTATCAGCAAATATCTGCTCACCGTTACTCAATTTATAAAAGGCGGTACCCTTTGTTTTAATAACGGCCTGCGCGTTGGTCAGAATTATCTTATCGGCTTTTTTTGCCGCCACCTGCGGCGATTTCAACGAGTCGATGTTATGTTTAAAATTATCCAGTTCTTTTTGGTAAACAGGCAGCAACTCCACCCAGGTTTTCATTTTAGCATCATTGCCGCCCACGGGAATTTTACGCTGTTTGGTTTGCATGCTATTGGCATACAGGTAAGTATCTTTGGTAAGATTAACCAGCTGCTTAAAATAATACAGACTGGTTTGCAATTCAGGTAATGCCTTTTCCAGGTCGGCAATGTTATCCGAATATTTGTACCGAAGCACCCATAATGCTGCTTTTGCTTTATAAGCATAGCTGTTTGCTAAAGCATTATAGCAATAGATGTCATTTTTTAACCTGTTAAATTCAGCTTTATCTTTTTTTATCTGTGCCGATGCCCGATCAATAGCCTCAACACCTTTACGGCCCTGCACTATTACACTATCAATTACTTTAACAGGCGTTTCGCCGATGTGGGGCTGGTGTTTCCATTCCTTTTCGGCATACTCACTCATCATTTCGCCAACCGGCCCTTCAGAGTTATAAAGTAAGGTGAACAAACCATATTTTTCGGGATTAACCAACTGGCTCATCAGCATACCCAGGGTCATAGTTTGCCGGTTGCCATCGGTAATACCAAAGCGCCTGAGCAATTCCGGGGCTATCTCGCCCGATTGCTCGTACGCTGCTAAAATATCCTTGCCCTGGGTTTCGTTACAGCCATATTTAGCGGCCAGCTGCTTAGCCCAATAATTTATCTCATCTCCCCTGCCGCGATGGCTATCCCAGGCATAGCGTGCCCATGCCTTGTACCAAATCCAATCGCGATCCAGTTGTAATAACCGTTCTCCACCTGTATTATCGGCTGTATAAGGCCAGTCCCAGTAAGATGCCTGTGGATATATGTGCAAGCCATTTGCCCCGTAAACATTGTGCATGGCCAATAGGCATTTTTGTATAAAATCCGGCGAGCCATAGCGGAAAGGCTCCAGGTTGGCCATGATGTGCACATTCTCTATCTGTACGGTACCAATGCGACTTAGTGTGCGGTGCAAATCGGCCCATGGGCCATGCGGCTCATAGGTGGTAAGTGCTTCCCCATTATATTTAGCCATGGTATACAGGTTTTTATATAATGGCTTGGCGTATTTCATCACCGATGGTGCATCGCTATCATGCGCACGCAATACAATCGGCGGTTCGTCAGTGCGGCCCAATGCTTTCAAGCCATCCTGTACGCCGGGAATAATGGTTTTGGTGAACCAGTCTATATCATCCTGCCCAACCCCTTCCATCGCTTCGCCAAGGGTGATTAACAAACCTACATTCGGGTATTTTTGTACGAAGGCCGCTATTGATTTACGGGTATAATCGGCAATTACGGGTACTATATGACGGTTCCTGTCCTGTGTTTTGAGGTTATTTTTTTCGGCAAAGGGTTTAGATACGATGATGTTATAAAAGCCCTGGATCAGCCAGATGCCGCGTTTATCGGCCTCGCTCGCCAGGAAACGATAGATCTCCTCATTCTTTTTAAAGGTGACGTCATCCACCTCAACGGCATAAGGATATTCCTTTACTTTAACCAAAGAGGCAAAGGGATGACCATTCCACAGGTATAAAGAGTTCATCCTGTTTTCGGCCAAAGAATCCAGGTACCGCAGCCAAAGTGCTTTATCATAAAACCATGGAAAATTTTCGGGCGTATAAGGATATTCATAAGTACCGCGACCGGGCAATAATGCAGGTTTTTGAACACCAACGCAAGCGCCGCGTAAAACCATTTCGGGTTGATCGGTTATTGCCAATTTAAGAGGTAAAGCATGCGCGCTTTTTATCCTGCCAGCCAGCTCCAGGCAACCATATAAAGTACCGGAATTATCCGCGCCGGCTATGATAGCCGTATTGTTGGTGCTATTAATTATAAATCCTTCTTTGCCGGGGAATTTCAGAATATCAGCATGTTGCTTTATCAATGCTCTTTTAATAACAGGATCCCGTAAAAGACCAACAAAAATGGCGTTACCGGCCACCGCTTTAGTATTTTGCTGTGTGGTAACTATATAACCGACCTGTTGCAAGGCTGACTTTAGTTTTTGAGCGCCATAATCTAACCGTTCGTGATGTTTTGCGGGCAGCACGATGGTTATTTTTTTACCGGGGTCCTGGGCCTTCAATGAGGAATGAAAACAGCTGAATATCAGTATCAGAAGCGCAACGTAGCTATGGGTTATTCTCATTTTCATGTTTTTACATCATTTGCTACAAAGCCATTTCAGGGGGACAGACTTGGTATAGCAGGTTATGTTAAGATGGTATTAAGGTTGAACTTAATTGGTTGTATTACATTCAAAAATATCAGTATAGCATGGTAGTTTCATCTGATATTTTTCCCAGCTACTGTACGATATTACCATCATTGGAGTCTTTTGCAATCCAGAAAAGCGAGAACGTATGCTACAAATTAAACAGGCATCCTTACCAATACACGCTTAAGCTGTGTGCTATGCATAATTATTTTACCATCGGCATAAATTATAAAACCTTTGCCTTTATGATATTTGGTGCCGGTTTTATCCCATAGGATACTGATATGATGACCATGGTAAAGCACATTATCCAATGCAAACCATTTCCATTGATTTTTAGGGATAAGCGGAAAAATCTCCAGCATATTATCGGCACGGGGCTTTAAGCCAACCAGATCATTGATCACCAGGTCGCAAAAACCGGAGTGGTTATAATAGCTGCTGCGTGGATTATCGCCTTTAAGCCAATAGCCGGTTTTTTCGTCCTGGTACTCACCAAGATACGGCACTCCCCGCTTTATGTGCGATAAGGCATATTTATGCAGTTCGTTATAGAAAACAGCCGGGGTCATGCTGCCTTTGTTTTGATAATTGGTAAGCAAATTTGCCAGCCCTTTTAGGGTTTGGGTAGTAGCAAATGGCCAAACTGCCCCATCCCACTCACAGCCATGCCCGGTACCATGTGTGCGGAACAGCGGATGGCGTCTTTCGGCCGTGGTAATACCCCATGGTGCATTAAAACCTTTATCATCAGTTAACTGATCCCATTGTTTGGCAAAAGCGGGATTATCATCGGGCAGCTTAAAATACCAGGGGATAAATCCCAATTCCTCACGGGCACTGGCAAAGCTCCCGTTGGGCCTGCGTGCCTCAAAAAATGAAGCAGAATCGTTCCATAAACTATCCTGTGCCAGTTTTTTTAGTTCGGTAGCTTTTTGGCTGTACTTACTCCTCAACGAATCGATGCCAAGCAGTGATGCCATTTTTGATAGCGCCACAGCGTTACCATACATATAACTGTTAATGGTAGGTCTCTTATTTTTTATTTTTCGTGAGCCGCTAATGGATTCTTCCATGGCATCCCTTACATCAAACTGCCAAAACAGTTTTGAGGGCAGTTGCTTTTCGGTTTCCCATTGGCGGTAATCGGTATTTAACGCAGGTAGTACCTGCGCTACAAAATTTTTATTGAGGTTAACCAGGTAATAATTATAAACGGCATCATCAATCCAGCTGCTGAAGGCGTGCAAATGAGGTTTCTTTTGCTTTGGATCAACATAGAGCCAGAATTTGATATAGTCGTTTATATATTGAGGATCATGCAGCCAGCGGCCCTCGTAAACCTGGTGACCAAGCGCACTGCTCGAGCTGTTGTAAACGCCCGTAAAACTTACCGGTGTTATAAATTCTGTAAAAATAAAGCCATCAGGTGTTTGTTTCAGGTGTTTACGAAACGTCCACCAGCGGTAATAATATATTTTTTGGATAGCCGAATCGGGGCATTCAAAAAGTGGTATGTTTTTAGCCATCCAATCATAAGCACCATCATTGGTTACATAGTTCTTTACCGTTTCGGTATCTATCGCATTAAAGTAGCTTACATAGGTTTTTAGCTTATCAAAGCTTAACAGTGGCTTTTGTTGCGCGTAAACACCACCTGACGCAAAAACAAGCACTGCAGTTATAAAACCAAATATGATAGTTCTCCTGGCCATATTTATACTTCAACCATAGCTTTAATTACCCCATTGGCAGGGTTTAGCCAGCTTTCAAACTGGTTTTTCACTTCATCAAATGTTACCCTGTGGGTAATATAAGTTTGGGGATTAATCAACCCGTTTTTCATAGATAGGATCACATGCTCAAAATCTTGCCGGGTTGCATTGCGGCTGCTCATCAGGGTGGCTTCGCGTTTATGAAACTCCGGGTGACTGACAACAATATCACCCCGTTGCAAACCCACCAGCACATACCTTGCGCCGTGTGCCATGTATTGAAAAGCGCCATTTATAGCGTTTTGATTACCGGTTGCATCAATTACTACGGTAGGCATATCGCCATTGGTAATTTCTTTTAACCGCTCCAGGATATCTTCGTCCTTTACGTTAATGGTGTGGGCAATCTTCAGGTTATCCCTGCAAAAAGTCAAACGCTGCGCGTTCACATCGGCCGCTATAACCACTCCCCCTGCTATGCGTGCAAACTCCATAATACCCAAACCAATTGGCCCCGCGCCAATAACCAGCACAAATTCTCCCGGCTGTACACCTGCCCGCCGCACGCCGTGCGCGCCTATGGCCAATGGTTCAACCAATGCCAGTTCATCAAAACTAAGTCCCTCGCCGTGCATCAGCAAATGTGAGGGCACCTGCAGGTATTCGGCCATGCCACCATCAGTGTGCACCCCGCAAACTTGTATGTTAACACAGCAATTGGGCTTAGCCGATCTGCATGCAATACAGTGGCCGCAATTAAAATATGGTATAAATGTTACTGCCTCTCCTTTTTCAAAACCATCCGCTTCGCCGGCATCAAGCAGCTCGGCGGCCAGTTCATGCCCCAATATGCGGGGATAACTAAAAAATGGCTGTGTACCCTCAAACGCATGCAAATCCGTCCCGCAGATACCAATACGTTTTATTTTGAGCAGGGCATAACCGGGTTTAAGCGCCGGAACATCAGCGGTGCCATACTCCAGTTCGCCGGGGGTAATACAGGTAAGTACCTTCATTATGTTATTTTAGATAAGAATCAAGATGTTAGAGTCAAGAATCAAGAGAAAGCCATAGTAAGGTAAAGGCTTGGAAAACTTTTATGTTTTAACGCTTTTGTGCCGTCTTGATTCTTGATTCTCGATTCTTAATATTGTTAATAATTGTAAATACCTATAAGGATACGCCTCTTTTCCATGGGATAAAATCATCCTGGCCATGCCTTACCGCGCTTACTTCAATTTCGCCGCCGGCTACTTTAATTACGTAGTCCAGGATCCTTTCGCCTGCCTGTTCAATTGTTTCATCGCCTTCTACTATGGTACCTGTATTAATGTCGATGATATCGCTCATCCGGTTAAACAAAGTAGTGTTTGTGGCGATCTTAACAACCGGAGCTATCGGGTTGCCGGTTGGTGTACCCAGGCCGGTTGTAAACAAAACTATATTAGCTCCCGAACCAACCTCGGCTGTGGTTGATTCCACATCGTTACCGGGTGTACACAACAAATTCAAACCTGGTTTGGTAACTTTTTCAGGATAATCCAGCACATCTGCCACCGGTGATGTACCGCCTTTTTTTGCAGCTCCGGCAGATTTGATGGCATCGGTTATTAAACCATCTTTTATGTTGCCCGGCGATGGATTCATATAAAAACCAGAGCCCGCTTCCTCGGCACGCTGGCTATAGCTACTTACCAGACTGGCAAAACGCTCGGCTTTATTTTTATCCAAACAACGGTCAATCAGGTTCTGTTCAACACCGCATAGCTCCGGAAACTCGGACAAGATAACCGAACCACCAAGCGCCACCAGCAGATCGGACGTGTAACCGATAGCGGGGTTTGCCGATATCCCCGAAAAACCATCAGAGCCCCCGCATTCCAGCCCTATAACAAGCTTACTTAATGGTGCCGGTTTACGAACGTACGTATTGGCCTGCATTAAGCCAGCCAGGGTTTGCCGTATGGCCAGCTCCATCAGGTCGGCTTCCTTCCCGGTTTTTTGCTGATCTAATATGTATAAAGGCTTATTGAAATTGGGTGAGCGCTTATTAATCTCTTCCTGCAGGATCCGTACCTCCGCATTCTGGCATCCCAGGCTTAATACCGTGGCGCCTGCAACATTAGGATGGGTAATATAACCTGCCAGTAAGCCGCACAAGGTAGTTGAGTCCTGGCGTGTACCACCGCAGCCGCCGGTATGCGATAGGAACTTAATACCATCAACGTTAGGGAATATTTTATTACCGGTTACCTGGGCTGTATCGCCATCAATTTCGGTATACAATACTTCATTGATCTCTCCGCCGGCTTTAATCATGCCTATCAGTTGCTGTGCTTTTATTTCATAAGTTTTTTTACGCCCATAGCCCAAAGGCTTTACCAGCGCTTCCTGCAATACCTCAATATTGCGGTTCTCGCAAAACACCATCGGAACAACCAGCCAGTAATTGGCAGTACCCACGCTACCATCCTCCCGGTGATAACCGTTAAATGTCTGGCTTTGCCATTTACTTACATCCGGTTTATGCCAGTCGGTATGGCTGCTGCCAGTTAAAAAGCTGTTGGCTGCATGTACTACATTGCCGGTAGATAACAAACCACCAACCGGGATAGGGCTTTGCGCTTTGCCTACTAAAACCCCGTACATAATGATCTCGCCACCCTGTGGAATATCGGCAATTGCAAACTTATGTTTGGCTGGTATAAATTCAAGCACTTTATAACTATTCCCCTTATATTCAACCTCTTCACCCGGCTGTAAATCGGCCAGTGCTACCAGTACATTATCGGCAGGATGTACTTTTATAATTCGTTGTTTCATCGTTTTAATTTTTTAATAGTGCAGCAATCTGTTTATCCTTTATTCACCTGGTTAAATTGCTCAATCACAGCTGCAGTAAAACCTGGTAAAATGTCCAGGTCGGCATCCCACAAGTCTTTATTTTTTAATATGTTTTGAATTACAGCATCGCTATCCGGGTTTTCCCAAACCTTTGCAAAATATGCAGCCTGGCTATCTGTAACTTTATATTCCCCGTTGTTGTTGGTACCGATATATTGCCCCTCATCCCCCGCTTTAACGCGCATAAAACGGATAAAGGCAGCAAAACCTATTGCCATGCATGCAGGTACTGCATTGTTTAATTTATAATAGTTTAATAATAACGGAATAACACGCATTTTGATTTTAGTAGCGTATTGCACCGAGATACTTAACCACTCATGCCTGATATACGGATTGCGAAACCTATCCAGCACCTTGTTTGCAAAATCAGCAGCTACAACATCATCAATTTTATACGGGATGGCAGGCCGGATCTCTTCAAACACCAGCTGCGTAATAAACTTTGTAAACCGCTCATCATCCATTGCCTCTTTAACCGTTTTAAATCCCGATAAATAAGCAAAAGCGCAGCACAAGGTGTGTGTACCGTTTAGCAACCTTAACTTTAATTCCCTAAACAATTCAATATCGGGTGTTATTACCACACCCTCATCAGCCTGTGCAAATGATAATACGTCCTTTATTTTATCGTCTCCCTCAATAGCCCATAAACTATAAGTTTCGGCCATAATTGAAAGGTTATCCGTATAGCCATTCCTCGTATCCAATTCCCCATTCAATGCAGTATCCGGGCGACCAGGTACAATCCTATCCACTAATGAATTACAGAAACTATTGCTATTTTCCAGCCAATCCATAAAGGCAGGCTCCAGTTTATTCAAATGAGCCAACTCCAATACAATGGCTTCCAGTTTTTTACCGTTATCAACAATAAGTTCGGTTGGGATAATTACCAGGCCACTATCCACACTGCCGTTAAAGGCCATGTAACGTTCATATAAAACAGCTAATAATTTGCCGGGGAATGAAGCCGGCGGGTGTTTACGCACATCTTCCTTTACCAACTTAATACCCACTTCGGTGGTGTTAGATATAATCACTTTCAACTTTGGGTTTCTGGCAACCTCCAAAATGTCATCCCAGGCATTTGCGGCAGAAAGCACCCTGCTTATTGCCGAAGAAATTAACTGCTCGCTCACCTCCTTACCATTTACAATCCCTTTTGAATAAATAGTATACAAATTATCCTGCTTATCAAAATCGTCAACCGTACCTGTATCTGTTGATTTTATAACAACTACCCTGCCGTTAAAAATTCCGCTACGATTAGCCTTGTCAATAAAATAATCGGGAAGGCCCCTTAAAAGCACTCCTGTGCCAAATTGCAATACCTTTTCGGGTAGCTCAAATAGTTGTTCGCCGGGCAATTCGGTTCCTGCAACGTTTATTCTTTTAAGGTTATACTTTGATAAGATCATGTTTTGTTTGATTGGGGTATTTATGATTATTTATGTTTTAATAAAATCTGATCGGCCACCCAGCGTACCAGGTCGTTAGCGGCATTAAAGTTTTCAAATTGCGGAGGCAGCTTCCGGCCATCTACATATTCGTTGTAAAACCAGGGGTCGCCTACGGCAAACACGGCTCCTTTGCCATATTTAGCAGTGGCAACTATTACGTCATTTTTATTAATAAGTCGGGCTATAGCCGGGGCACTAATGTTTAATGTGCTAAGCTCCTTAATGTATACCTTTTTGGCTGTTTTAAATATCCTATTATCGGCGGGTATGTTTATTGCCCCCTGTTCAAACTCACGACCGGCTACATGGTTAATGCTGTTTTTATTAAAACTGATACCAAACTTTGCCATCAGCTTATTAAGATGGGTAAACTCGGCGTTACCCGTATCATTATTTAGTACCAGTAAAACGCCTCCGTTTTTAACCCAATCGCTTATGGCTTTAATGTGCGGTTCAAGTATATATTTTGCCTGTGGATTTTCTTTGGGGATATCCGGATCAACAATAATATAAACAGCTGCATTTTTTAGGTTTGCAGCGGTGGGCTCTTCATTTAAAGTTTGTGTACGGAAGCCATAGTTATTAAATACCTGCCCAAAAAACGAAATGCCATTGTTGTCCCACTCCTCCCATTTATAATGAAATGAGGCTGTTTGGCCGTTAATATCCTGCCGGTGCTCGTCATTAAAATAACTATCCAGCAAAGCTATTTTGCCTTTGCCTGCAGCTAAGGTTTTTAACTTTTCCATTTCAACACTGGCCAGCATAAAAACGCCAACACCCTTAGTTTCATTGGTGACGGTTTTTACACCGGTATAATATTCATAGCTGCCATCACGGTATGGTTCCCCGCCCACGCCAACAGCGCCGCAGGTTCCTTTTATATTAACCTGCCCGGCTGCATCGGTTTCAATAAACTGCTTTATAATACCTTTATATGCTTTTTGTGCAGGTTGCAGGTATTTTGCGGGCAAATATCCTTGCCGTACACTTTTGGCTAAAGCGTAAACAAACATACAAGAGGCGGATGCTTCTAAATAATTATCCTTTTGAGCGCCTTTGTCCAGCACCTGGTACCATACCCCCGTTTGTTTATCCTGGTAATTAGTTATCGCAACAGCCAAACGGTTTAAAATAGCCAGCAACTGCGCACGTTTTGGATGATTTAAAGGCAACTGGTCGAGCACATCAACCAGGCCCATAATATACCAGCCGTCGGCCCTGGCCCATAAACATGCAGATAAGCCCGTTTGCGGATTAGCCCAGCGTTCTTTTTTACTTTGATCCCAGGCATGGTACAGCAGCCCCGTTTTAGGATCGCGGGCGTTTTTTTCCATCAGGATGAACTGGCTGGTTATATCATCAAAATCATTTTCCTGATGAAACTCAGTAGCATATTCTGCATAAAAAGGTTCGGCCATATACAGGCCATCCAGCCACATCTGGTTTGGGTACCGTTTTTTATGCCAGAAACCGCCCTCGGGTACACGGGGTTGCTTGTCTATCTGTTTACGCAACAGCGTGGCCGCCTTGTAATACTTTGGGTTATTTAAAACCCGGTAAAGCATAATGAGGCTGCGGCCCATTAAAATATTATCAAGGTTAAAATCATCCGCTTTATAGGTACGGATAGGGCCGTCAGCGGTAACATACCTATCTGCAGCGCGTTGTATATAGCTAAAATATTCGCCGTTGGCACTTTGCTGCCAAACGCTTTGCATACCCTGCAAAACTACGCCCTGGTCGTACGACCAATTACCACCGGGCAACGAATCTTTCCAGATATGCATAACTGTGGCAGCCATGCGCTGAGACCAGGGCTGCTCCTGTGCCCGAAGCAATAATCCTTGCAGGATAATGGTAAATAACAAAAATATCTTCTTCATTTTTAAGATTATTTTATGGTTGAAACATCCCAGTTATCATTACCGGCCAGGATATTTTTTATAGTATATTTTTAAAAATCAACAGCACTCAGCTGGTGCGACCATGGTATAAGCCCCTTTGCCTACGCCTGTCATCAATATCAGCAGGTATAACTTCCTCATTATTTTGCTGTTATAAGTGAACTACTTTGAGCACCAGGGCCAAACTCAGCTTTATTTTTAGCCTTTGAGGCATCGGTATTTAACAACTGTACCTGGGCCGATTTTTTGCCTGCTATTTTAAGCAGTAATTGCGCCTGGTTATACGTTATGCCGCTAAGAATTATGCTGCTGCCATTTTTAATATTAATAAGCGGGCTGGTATTTTTACTATCCAGGTGCACATTTTTAAGGCTGATGTTTTGCGCTTCAATAATATCAATACCATCGCTTGTTTTGAATATGCTGTTTTCAATATGGATGCCTTTAATACTCATTTCGGGCAGGCCGCGTATCATAATGGCTTTCTCGGCTCCGTTGCAGGCCACATTGTTCACATAAAAATTGCGGAACGCCGGTGTAGCTGCTGTTACCGGGAAATTTGCCTGGTCGTTAACCTCATCTGATTCCCCCGGTGATTTACCACCATAATACATATCAAAAAGTATAGCCTCATGAAGTATATCTTTCATGCTGATGTTTTTGATAAAAATATTTTCGACCACCCCACCCCGGCCGCGGGTAGTTTTAAACCTAAGGCCAATATCGGTACCAATAAACGTACAATCGGACACGAAAATATTGCGGGCGCCGCCCGACATTTCACTGCCAATTACAAAACCGCCATGCGCGCGGTAAACAACATTGTTTCTTACAATAACATTTTCCGTTGGTTTACCCCTCTTACGGCCCTCTTCATCACGGCCGGATTTGATACAAATACCATCGTCGCCGGCATCAAATGTGCTGCCTTCAATCAGCACATTTTTACATGATTCCACATCAATCCCGTCACCGTTCTGCGCGTTCCACGCATTTCTCACGCGTACATTTTGCACGGTAAGGTGTTCGCACAACAAAGTATGAATATCCCACGCCGGTGAATTTTGAAGTGTAACCCCTTGCAGCAATACATTTTTACAATTAGTAAGCACCAGCATATTCGGCCTAAAAAAATCCTTCAGCGATTCATTATCCTTAATGGTTTTCCCTTGTCCAAGTACGCCGGCCCCGGGTGTTTTAACACCTTTCATAAAGCTTTCTGATGGATACCATGATCTACCATTTTCGCTTATAACACCGCCGCTGGCCACCAGCTTTTTCCACTCGTTTTCGGTAAGCCTGTCTTTGCCGATGGCACGCCAAACCTCGCCATGCCCGTCGATAATACCATCGCCCGTAATGGCTATATTCTGCAGGTTGGTACCCGATATCGGCGACTCGTTACGCACAGCGGCATGCCCTTCATAATTACCTTCAATTAATTTATACTGGCTTTTATCGCCTGTAAACTGCAGCAATGCAGCCCTGCTAACATGTAAGTTTACGTTACTTTGCAATACCAGGGGGCCGGTAAGCCATAAACCCTGCGGAATAAGCACTACCCCACCTCCTTTTGCACTGCAGGCCGCAATTGCTTTATTAATATTTGCTGTATTTAGCGTGATGCCATCGGGCTTTGCGCCGTACTTTAAAATATTAATGGTATCCTTTTTAAATACCGGCATATTTACATGTGGCAAATGTTGCCACGAATACGGCGGTCCCTGTGCAAATGCAGTCAGTAAACCTGCTCCAAACAGGACAGCAATACTAAATGATACTTTTATTAACGACATGTTTTGTATAGGTAAGATTTTTAACGCCTTATAATTGGTGACGAATTTATCCAGGGCTATCTATTTGACAGTGTCCATGTAAAATTCCTAAACAAGATTAACGGCTCTTAACTACAAAAAAAAGGATTTAACCAACTAAAACCACGCAATCGTTCCCAGTAACGTTTGCGGAGTTTAACAGTTGCGGGTAAACACGATAAAATCCCGGTTTTTACAATAACTTAGCCGTAAAATAATTTCTTAATATTTGAAAACGTTTGATCTTACCGTAATTTGCAGGATCAGGAAACCAAATTATGTTTGAATCTTATACCATTAAGGACATAGCAAAAGCTTTGGGTGTATCAACATCTACTGTATCAAGGGCGTTAAAAGGCAGTTATGAAATTGGCGCCGAAACTAAAAAGCTTGTCCAGGAGTATGCAGAAAAGGTAAATTACCGCCCAAACCCTATAGCGTTAAGTCTTAAAGACCAAAAAAGCCATTCAATAGGCGTTGTGGTGTGCGAGGTAGCCAATGATTATTTCTCGCAGGCCATCAATGGCATCGAGTCAATTGCCTATAATCTTGGTTACCACGTTATTATTACGCAAACCCACGAATCGTTTGACCGGGAAACGGTTAACGTGCAGCACTTGCTTTCAAGGCATGTTGATGGGTTGCTGGTTTCCCTGTCAGCCCAAACAACCGATACCTCACAATACAAATATTTACATGAGAAAGGGTTTCCTATTGTATTTTTTGACAGGGTTGCAGCCGATATTAATACCCACAAGGTAATTGCAAACAACTTTAAAGGATCATTTGATGCTACCGAACTGTTAATAAACTCCGGCTTTAAAAAAATAGCCCACCTTACCAGCTCAAATAACTTATCAATAACTCAGGAAAGATTTGATGGCTTTAAAGCCGCGCTTGATAAACATGGCCTTGAATTTAAGCCGGGGTATTTAAAACATTGCGAGCATGGCGGGATGATTTATGACGAAATTGAACTTGCCGTAAAAGCCCTGTTAGCTATGGACGACCGCCCCGAAGCTATTTTCATAGGCGCCGACCGGCTTACCATCAGCTGCGTATCTATATTAAAAAAGCTGGGGATCAAAATACCAGGAGATATCGCGCTGGCAGGTTTCACCAACTCTGATGTGGTTGAATTATTTGATCCCCCATTAACCGTTGTACGTCAACCGGCTTTTCAGATAGGGCAAATGGCTACAGAAATGCTCATAAAAACCATCGAAAGCAAATGGCCTATAGAAGAGTTTATCACTGAACGGGTTGAAACCGAACTGATTGCCAGAACCTCGTCGCAAAAGTTGTACTAAAGTTCAAGGCCTTTTAATTTAGCAAAGACGCAGTTTATAAGCAAGTAATGCGTAGTTTTCAACTTCCTAATGCTGTGTAAAATAAAGCGGCATCCAAATTAGAAAAAATGCATTACATAATATACTTAAGCGCCGGGGTTAACTGGTTTAATGAAAGCGAATTAAAGGACATCCTGACCGTTAGCAATGTGAATAATATTCGAGATAATATCACCGGCCTCCTTTTATATGGTGAAGGAAATTTTATTCAATTATTAGAGGGAGAAGAAAATGATATACAAAAGACTTTTAATAAAATAAACGAAGATCAAAGGCATAAAGGAATAACTCACATTGCAAGTGGTGAATTAAAAGAAAGAAACTTCCCTGATTGGGCTATGGGCTTCAGATCAATTGATTCAGTCAGCCTTAATCAATTTAATGGATATCACAATCCTTCAAAAAAAGACTCTCTCTTAAACAAAAATAACCATATAGCTGTAAATCTATTAAAAACGTTTGTTCGAACTGAGAGAATGTTTCTTTAATTAGCGCCAATTTCTTCATGTTCTCAATAAAGAATTCAGTTCTTCCGACAGCATGTGTGTCGGCGCCTTTTATTAATGCGATAAAAGATGATTGAACGTTTCCCGATAAATCAAACTTTCAAAAACACCTTATACCTAAACAATAGGTAGAGCAATGCCATTTGGACAATCACTATAGATAATGCCTGGGCAAATGCCTGCCAGTTAAGAGATAAATGGTGAATTAACCCGCCAAAAAAATAATTGGCGCTGTGCTGAAAATCGATTATGCCTTCTGACGCGAGGTAAATAAGTATAGAGTTTAATCCTATAAGTACAAACGGAAAAGCCCATTTACGATAGCCTGCTACATCAATAATCAAATAGAAAATTGAAAAAAGAACCAGGCTCCATCCTCCCACATACAAAACAAAGGAACTTGTCCAAAGCCTTTTATTTATTGGAAAAGCCAAATCCCATAATAAGCCGAATGCGATAAAGATTAAACCTGCGAAGAAAAGACATATCCCCTTTTTCCACATCGGCCAGTTTGATGATTCGTACTTTAAAAACGTTCCGGTTAATATACCCATGAGCGCGGTTCCAATAGCCGGAATGGTTGATAAAATCCCTTCAGGGTCGTGAACCTTATCATGAAGCCTGCCGGGTAACAACAAACGATCGATATACGATTCGAGGCTTCCATCCATAGTCAAAACACCGGCTCCGTAACCGGGAACAGGAATGAGTGTCATAGCTGCCCAATAACCTACAAGTAAGGCGCAAAACCAAATAATCTGCCCTTTACAGTTAAAATTTAAATAGATGAGACCTGCAAAGAACCATGACAAACCTATTCTGCCTAAAACACTGGCAAAGCGCGTGTTTTCAAACCCGTTAAATTTGAACAAGCCATTAACCACCACGCCTAAAAAAATCAAGATCAAAGTACGCCTGATCATGGATTTGTAGATCTCTTTTTTAGCCTTGTAAGGTAACAGGTATGCATCTGTGACACCATATTGCCCTGTTTTGTTATTCATAGAATATGGCATAGAAATTCCCGCTATGAATAAAAACAAAGGGAAGATCATGTCATAAAAAGTTATTCCATTCCACGTTGTATGGTGCAACTGGCCCGACATCCATAGCAACAAAGGCCAGCCGGTCGCTTTTGCCAGCGTATGAACTACGCCTTCACCACTCATGATCCAAAACATATCAAAGCCACGTAATGCATCAAGCGACATCGATCGCGCGGGTTTTGATTTGCCAACTAATTTGCCGGGCTCAACATCCTTATTCATTATACCTTATTTTAAATCTTCGCCCATTACTTTCCTATACTTTTTATAGAGCTGCACCGCTGTATCCACACTATTACCGGAAGTAACAACGGGATAACTTTTGCTGGTGTTAACCCAGGTCCACTCCCATTCGCTTATGTTTTTGTCAAAAGCTTTAAGGTCTGGCTCCTGCTTATCAATTATTGACTTGCTAAGCACCTCAAAAAATCGTTGCCACCTTACTTTGTAAAAATCATTCAGCAACCCACTCCACTGCCGGCAGGAGTATTCATGCAATGGACTGTTTTTATCTCCCCATAGGGTAACCAGGTTTCGTGCATTACGTTCGTAAAGTTTTTTCTCTGCCGGGTTTGTACCCCAGCTCCTGGCATCCGCTATCCAGGGGCCCAATAAAAAATCTTTACGGGTTGCTAATAATTTATCTATGTCCGTAATCAACTCCAGGTAATCAGCCGCTGCTTTATTGAATGTATTAATATCTTTATCCCGGTAGGCATTTATCCACTTTACCTGTAATGGGCGGGCGTAATTTGCCAGTACCTGGCGTGTTAAGTCAACCAGGTCATAATTAAAACCACTACTTTTACCACAAGCCGGCGCTGCAGAGATTAATTTATCCCAGGCCGGCAGCAGATCTGCACGGTTATAATTTAGTTTTGTCCGTGTCCAAACTGCAGCAGAATCAAGCGTGGGCCGCCCGGTAATAATCGACTCGGCACCATCACGAATAGCTTTTCCGTTAAACACAGTTAACCTGAGGGTTTTCCAGGCATCCAATGCGTCGGTATTTTTAACACCGTATCGATTATAAATATATTGGGGTAACCATTCATCCAGGTTAACGGGCTTATCCTGCCATGTGTTCTGCATCATTAACTCGTACAGTACAGGCGTTTGTTCAATTGCCTCCATAGTTAAACCTATACCAACCATTTTACCTGAAGCCGGATCATGCAAAGCCGTGGCGGGTTCTTTAGCGACGGCATCCATCCTGCCAAACAAACTATTATTACCGCCATAATTATGAAGCATGTTCCAGATCCAGGGTTTACCGAAGAAAGCACTCGTACGCTTCCAGATCGGTTCAAAATCAGTATTCAAATCCAGGATGATCATATGCTCATTTGGCACGGCGCTCAGCAAAGCCCTGATCTGCTCATCGTGCCAAAACTCCCTGTCGCTGTAAAATAGCCAGCCCTGCATTACCCAAACGGCTTTAGGGTCGGCCCCCTTCATGCCATCATACACACGCGCACTTAATTCTGACAGGAATGTAGAGTCATTGGAAGGCGGTTCATTCTCATTAAATGTATCTGCCGAATACAGGTGATCTGTTCCATAGATCCTGGTTTGTTCTTCTATAAATTTCTTACCAATTTCGGCAAAAAGAGGATCTTTGGCGTCCAGTATATAGGTATCCTCAAACCCGTTTTTCCAGTTGGTTTTTTTAAGCTTTGCCTTAGGAAACCGTGTTTTAAAAGATGCCGGCACATGGCCCGTAAATGCGGGCAATACAGGTTTTATGCCTAATTCCCGTTCCCTTTTTAATATTTTTAGCTGCAGGTCTTTATGATTGATTATCCAGCTTTGTGGTAATGGTCCCTCCCATTTATCTACATTACCCATGTAAAACCAGCCAAAGTAAGCAGGCCCGGTAAAAAAGTTCTGCATATCTGCCCTGCTAAAGCCCATGTCGGTATACACTTTGTTCCAAACGTACTCCTGCCCGGTAATGGCCAATGGCATATTGATGCCGTGCATCGCCATCCAGTCTATTTCTTTTTCCCACCGTTTCCAATCCCACCAGCTCATGCTATAACTGTAAGTGCAATAGTTTAAATAGTATCTATAATCATAAGGGCTGTTTTTTCTTGTCTTATGATCAGGAACAGGGAGCTGTTGTGGCAAATTTAAATTTGTACCATTCCAGGTGACCTGGCAATGCGTATATTCCGTTAAATAATAATACAGAGCTGAAGCTACAGCAACACCATTATTACCACGTAAAACTATTTTCCCGTTTGCGCCGTCAACCTCAAAAGCATCTTTGGAATTATTGTTTTCCAATGCTTCAACCACAAACATTTTAGCATGAGCCGGAACGACCCTGTTGATGAGCGCTTGGGACGATTCAATATTTAGCTGTGCCTTTGTTTTTACTGCAATACTGCAAATAAGCGCAACAAGTAAATATTTAAGCCTGTATATTTTTTCCATGGTAATAGGCAATTTTTTATTGGCAATATATCAAGATATAATCTTTGGGACCCGGTTATTGTATTTTAACCGTGTTTTTAGCCTCTGTCATAAACCGGTCGTTCAGCGATGGGTGCCTTACATTGTTTAAAATAATTACAGGAACCACCTTTGAGTTGATAACATTTATTTTACTAAGATTTAGCTTATCTAGATCATCAAAAATGAATGGGCTCCTGAAATCTTCGCCGGCATAATTCATCCGCATATTTTTAATTGTAACACCTTCGGCATGTCGTACGTAAAGACCAGACGCAGGCAATTCCCCAAACATTGAGAATTCCGGATAAGCCTCGGCTTTTTCCGGCACTTTAACCAGGGTATCTGCGTTGAAATAAGCTACATTTTTTTTGGCGTGGCCCCGGTAACTGATGTCAATGTCCTGAAGGGTTACACCGGTAACATTGTACCCTGGCAAGCCCATAATAGAAGAAGGGAAAGCGTTATGAGGGAACAGCTCCGCCGGCCCTTCCATATGATAACCGGCATCCGGTTTTCCGGCAGGGATATCAACTTTCACATTTGCTATAAATACATTGTTGATTTTACCCGGGAGGCTTTTTTTATTGCGCTTACCCAGGCGAATGAATATGGCATTACCCGTGTTTTTTGCAGTTATATTGCGGATATCAATATCCTGGATTATGCCACCATCTACAGATTCAATGGCAATGGCCGACCGGAACGTATCATATACATAGATGTTGCGAACGGTTATCTTCTTAAATCCCCCAAACGATGCTGTCCCCATTTTAAAGGCGCTGGCGCTTGAGCGTATTTTACAGTTAGCTATATATATGTTTTCGCAGGCGCCCTGCGGATCATGCGATTTAAGGCAAATGCCATCATCGGCAACATTAAAAAAGCTATTGGTAAGCCTTACATTTTTACAATCAACCAGATCGATGCCGTCGTTATTTAAGAAAGTATTGCTTATTACGCTGATACTGTCAATAATCATATCGGTACAGCTCCTGTAGTCCTGAATCCAGCATAACCCGTTTTTGATAGTAATGTTTTTTATGGCGATGTGGCTGCAGTTTTTAAACATGATCAGTTTTGGACGGTTATTCTCTTCGGGCCGCATCTGGTGCCAGTCGTTATAAGTTTGCCATTCCGAATCTTTTAATGTGCCATCTTTTAGCATTTTATAGATATCCTTTAACAGTTCATCACCGTTTCCGTCTATAATACCTTTGCCTGTAATTGATACATTTTGCTGCCCATCAGCACAAATTAAAGGAGAAGCTTTCCCCGGCCCGTAGGCAATCCGTTTAGCGGATGCCAGCAATATAGCGCCTGTGCCAAGATGAAGGTCTACATTTGACTTTAGATAAATTACACCAGTAATAAATTTACCCGCGGGTACAAATACTGTACCCCCGCCTGCCTTATTGACCATATCAATCGCTTTCTGGATAGCTGCCGAATTATCTGTTTTACCATCTGCAACCGCACCAAGCTTCTTGATGTTGATGATCGTGTTTTTGGCTTCTGCTAAATTAATCAGCAGCGCCGAAAAAATAATTAATAGTATTGATCTCATCTTTTGATTAATGGAAGATTCAAGGCCTATAAGCAAGATAAATCCCCCAATCTTTACAAGACTGGGGGATTAAAAATATTGGTTGTTAGTACCCAGGGTTTTGTGTCAGCTTGGGGTTTAACTGCATTTCGGGTCTTGGTATTGGAAAAATCCGCTTGGCGGGGTTGGCATCTGTTTTAATGCCCCAGGATTTTTCAAACTGTCCAAAGCGTATCATATCATTACGGCGCCACATTTCCATAGCCAGTTCCCTGCCACGCTCATCTAAAATATCCTGCAAGGTTACAGCAGCCAATGGGGTAGCTTTTGCACGCGCCCTTACCTGGTTAACTAATGATAATGGCGAATCGCCGTTGGTTGCTGTTGCACCCCTTAAAATGGCTTCTGCTTTCTCCAGCAACACATCGGCGTACCTGAACATCGGTACATCATTGCCCTGGTTACGGTCGGTGTTTAAGCTATCCGGATAAAATTTATTATTCCTGTAGCCTTCTTCGTTGGCAAGCTCATCATTGCCGATATCAAAAGTGGCCGGATTTTTCCAGACAATATCAGGCGTAAACTCCAGCTGGTGTACAACCGGGGCAGTAGGATTTGGGCCGCTATAGCTTGCATCAAGCCCTATGTTGGTGGTAGTAATGTTTATTGGCGTGCCATCGTTGTTGTATTGCTTGCCAACCAGGTATTGTTTTTTACGAATATCATTGGCATCGTTAAACAAAGCATAATACTCTTTATAAGTATACACCGGCCCGTCGGGCGTGTAAGGCATTTTATACTTATTTTTCAGGTTAGGATTGATTGTCCAACGGGCATAGTACTGTCCCTGCGCCTGCACACCATCAAAAGGTACGGCAAAAATGAAATCCTTAATCTGCGGGCCATTGTTGGGTTTAAACATGCCCAAATAATCGGCATCTAAACCATACTGGCCGCCTTTTATAATGTTATCGCACATAGCAACCGCATCCTGGTACCTTGGCGTGCCAATGTAATATTGAGCGTTAAGGTACATTTTTGCAAGCACAGCGTAAGCTAAACCTTGGGTTGGCCTGCCGTACGTTGTAACGCCCGATGTAGCGCTCAGATCGGGAATTTGTGCAAGCAATTCACTTTCAATGTATGCAAACACCGCTGCTCTCGGCTGGGTACCCAGGTTGGTGGTATCGCCAAACTTTTTGCTGATAGGCACATTTCCAAAAAGGTCCATCAGGTAAAAGTAGGATAAGGCGCGCATGGTTTTAATTTCGGCAACGGTTTGCTTTTTAGCATCGCTTGCCGGTGTAGCGTCAAATAATGACAGCACCTGGTTACATAAACTTATAGTTCCGTAACCCCACTGCCAGCAGGTTTCGGCCATGCCGTTATCGGGGTTTACGGTATGCAGGTTTACGGTAGCATAGGTACCCCCATCCAGCCAGTTGCCGCCGCGCGCTACCAATACACATTCGTCTGTACTTAAATTTTGCAATAGCCAGTACTGCCTGCCCGGCGCCGCACGGAATGAGGTGTAAATAGGCCCTGTGGCAGCTACATACTGAGCCGGCGTGGTTGGAAAAATAGACGGGGTAAGCGCCGATTTAGGTGTGATATCTAACTTAGTGCAGCCCGAAAGGTAAATAGCCCCCATCAACATGGCCACAAAGCCAGGTTTTATATATCTTTTTAAATTATTCATGTCTGTTAGCTTAATGGTTATTATAAATCAACTTGGATACCGGCAAGGAAACTCCTTGTTTTTGGATAGAAATTATTACTATCAACCCCGATAAACTGGCCGCTTGACTGGTTATCGATGTTCAAATTCAATTCGGGATCAACCCCTTTGTATTTGGTGATAATAAATAAATTGGTACCGGTAACATACAAGCGGATACCATGTACATAATTACCCGAAACATTTATTTTGTATGCAAGGGTTGCATTACTTAACCTGATGAACGCGCCACTTTCAAGATAACGGGTTGAATAAAAGTTGGCATTAACATCAGTGCCTGGTTCGCTCAATGTTAATGTAGGCACACCATGCGCCGAGGCCTGGGTTGGCTGGTTAAAGCTGGCTAAAGACGCGTTCATGATTTTATTACCACCCTGGCCCCTGAAAAAGAAATTAAGGCTGAAGTTTTTGTAAGTAAAATCGTTACCTAAACCAAATGTATAGGTTGGCTGTGCATTGCCCGCATAAGTTTGATCGGCACTTGTAGGTGTTGTGGTTGGCTGGCCATTGGCTCCTAAAAATGTTGATACACCATTGGGGCGGCCAAGATATTTCAGGGTATAAAATTCGCCAAGCGGGTAACCGGCTTCAATGATGGATACGTTTATCCCGCTTTGGCCAGGCCCTTCAGGATCGCCTCTATATATTTTAGATAGATTTGGGGCAAGGGCTGTGATCTTGTTTTTATTAAACGAAATGTTGCCATAGCTGCTCCAGGTAAAGCCCTTTAATTTTATAGGCGTTCCGTTAAGTGCTATCTCCACTCCTTTATTGGTCATACTGCCTACGTTTACAACCTTCCAACTTACAAAGTTATTGATAAGCGGTACCGGAACGGTAGTGATCATATCGGTTGTCTTTTTATTGTAGATGTCAACCGAACCGCCCAAACGTCCTTTTAATATAGAGAAATCAATACCGCCATTTAGTGTGCCGGTACTTTCCCACTTCAAATCCGGATTCGGGTTTTGGGTTACGCCAATAGCACCTATATAAGCACCGTTGTAATAAAAACTGCCTGTGGTGCCATAAAGCGTTATCGGCGTATAAGGCGAAAAGCCCAATGAATTCCCTGTTTTACCATATCCTACCCTTAGTTTCAGGTCATCAAACAGCGATTGTGATTTCATGAAACCCTCGTCGATCACGCGCCATGCAGCAGATGCAGCAGGGAAATACCCCCAACGTTTGTTGGTACCAAAAGCGTTTGATCCATCGCGACGTACCGACGCCTGCAAAAGGTATTTACCTTCGTAACTGTAATTAAGGCGCGAATAAAATGATATCAGACGCAAAGTTTCCTCATTGACACCGCCATAATCAACCCGGTAGTTGGAAGCTGGTGTACCCAGGGCCAGGTTACTATAGCTGGTAGCATCAGAAATAAAATTTTGATTTGTAGACTGAAACCCATTTCCTTTAGTGGTTTGATCTATTGAGTACCCAAACAAGGCTTTGAAATTGTGTTTCTCATTCCAGTCATGAGCATAAGTTAAATAGTTTTCAAATAACTTTTTAGTGTCCTGGTAAGTTGAGCGGATGGCTTTACCATTAAGGCTTGGGGCAAGCTCAGATGCCGAATTGTAATAAGTATTGCTATTAGTATTTGTTTCCTGGTAAGCCAAATTAAAATTGTAAAGCAAACCGGCCGGTAATATCAACTCACCGCGCACATTGCCTAACAACAAATTAACTTTTTGTTTATAAGTATCGTTGGTAATAAGGCCAACCGGGTTATAGCCCAGTTTTAAAGTGGGATCGTTATAAAAAGTACCATCGGCATTATAAATGGTACGGGTAGGCAAATACTGAACTATTGATTTAAATAAGCCCGGACTTTGACCATTTGCACTTGATAACGGAATATCATTAACCAGCAAGTTTGAGTTGGTAACCGAATTGCTTAAAGAAAAATCCAGCTTCAATTTATCATTCAGTGTTTTCTGGGTGATGTTAAGCCTGCCGATAACGCGTTTTAAACCGCTGCTTTTAACAATCCCCTGGTTATCCAGGTAGTTTAAACTTCCGTTATAAGTAGTTTTATCGGTACCGCCGCCAAACGAAAGGTTATGGTTTTGCGAAAAGCCGGTATTGCGTTCAACGGCTTTTTGCCAATCGGTATTTCCGCCGTTATCATTCACGGGCGTAAAACTTTGCCCGTTAGCTTTTACGTAAGCCCTAAGCTGGTCGGCGCTGGCCACATCAAACTGGTTAGATACTTTTTCAAATGCGCCGTAGCCATTGTAAGTCATCCTCATCTGGCCCGCCTTAGCTTTTTTGGTAGTTACTATAATCACACCATTGGTAGCCCGTGTTCCATATATTGCAGCAGCAGAAGCATCTTTTAACACATCTATTGACGCAATATCCGAAGGAGCCAACAAATTAAAATCGGCTCCGGGTACGCCGTCTATTACATAAAATGGCACAGAAGCTTCGCCTGCACGTATAGACGATGGTCCGCGGAGCGTAACAGAAGCTTTGCTATTGGGGTTACCGTCACTGGTAATATTTAAACCGGCCACTTTACCTTCCAGCAAATCGGCGGGGCTTGATACTACGCCGGCGTTAAATTGCTCGGCCTTAACGGTTGAAATGGCGCTGGTAAGCTCTCTTTTGGTACTGCTGCCATAACCTATAACCACTACTTCATTAAGGCCTCTTTTTTCTTCGACCAGTGTAATGGTTAATGAAGTTTGATCTTCAATCAACACCTCTTTTGTTTCAAATCCTATAAAGCGAAATTGTAACGTGTTTCCCTTTTCGGCCATTATAGAAAACGTACCATCGAGCGCTGTAGTAGTAAGAGTTGCAGAACCCTTTATCTGTACAGTAACACCCGGTATGGCAAGTCCGTCCTTATCTGTAACCTTTCCCGTAATACGGCGGGGAACCGTTTTGCCATTGTTATCGGTCGTCCCTTCAGGGTTTAATTCCTTAATAATGATAGTATTTTCATCCAGCTCATAAGTAAGGGGCTGTGATTTAAAGATCTGGTTCAGGGCTTCGCCAAGCTCAATGTCTGATGCATGTATAGTAACAGGTTTAGCTTTTTTGAAAACCTGGTTATTGTACATAAACAAAAAACCGGTTTGCTTTTTTAATTGCTTTAAAACCGACTTTAAATCAGCTTTATCATTGGAAAGGCTAACCTTTTGCGCCAATGTATTTGCACTGATGTGAAGCGTGAATACAAATAAAAGGATACCCGTTATTTTCATAATCCTAAGTACCTGTTTTAAATAATTGTCATATTGACTTATTGATTTTCGTTCCTGACAAAAAGGCGCAGGAATTTTAGAATGCAGAACTTGTTTCATACATTTGAATGTTTGGGTTAAGTAATAATTGGTGCAGTAAATTGGTTATTAACAGGTTAATCCAATCAATTGCCTTCCCGGCCGCAATCCGGGGAGGTATTAATTCAGATACCTTAATTGGTTGGTTTCGTAATTTATCTCTCCATATTTTTCTGATTAGGCTATTAAAGTTAATTATTTTTTGTGAACGATTATTTTATTTTGGTTGAGGGTGAATTTTATTCCGCCTGTTGATTCCAGTATTTTAATTACTCTCGATAGATTATTGTCTCTTTTTATCTCCCCTGTAAAATTCAAAACAGGTTTAGGGCCCTCGTATTCTATTTCAATATTATACCATCTTGATAGCTGGCGCATTACCTGGTCCAGCTCGGTATTATCAAAGTGGAATAAGCCGTTTTTCCATGACACAACGTCTTCGGTGTCAACCTCTTTAACAGCAAACATTTTACTGCCCGGCTCATAAACAGCCTGTTGTCCGGGTACCAGTAAATGATTTTCTTTCCCTCTTGAAATCCTCACAGAACCTTCTAAAAGCGTTGTTTTATAATCCGCCTGATCATTGTATGCATTTATATTGAAATGAGTGCCTAATACTTCAACTTTCTGATCGCCGAAGCTTACGTGGAATGGCATTTTTTTATTTTTAGTTACTTCAAAATATGCTTCTCCGGTAATAGAAACACTTCTTTCTTTACCTGCAAACGCTATAGGAAACGTAATTGACGATTCGGAGTTAAGCATTACTACTGTACCATCCGGAAGTTGTAACTTATATTGCCCTCCGCGCGGGGTCGACATTGTATTATAAACAGGTGATGCTTCAGAAGCTCCGCTTTGATTGTACCGGAGTTCCCCGTTGGTAAGCTTAACAACAGCTGCACTACCCTGAACTGCCAGCTTCCCATTTTTAGCATCATTTAATACAATCTTTGAACCATTAGAAAGAGTTAATACAGCTTTGTTTCCACCTGGTTTAAAATCATTAAAAGTTTTTACAGCGACAAGCTTGCCTGAAGGCTTCTTAGTGTTATAAAAATATAAACCAACAGCCAAAAGCAAAATAGCTGTTGCAGCGTACTTAGCCCATAAAGTTAATATCCCGGCGTTTGATTTTTTATTTACACTAATGGTAGCCGGGGGGGCAACTGCAAACACCGCATTTAATATTTTTTCCCGTTTCCCCTCAGCGAACGGATCATTATCCGGAATGTGCGACACATAGGTTTCCTCCATCAGCCCAACAATCGCATCCTCATTAGACGGATCATTTATGATCTGCATCAAATCATTCCGCTCTTCCTCAGTGGCAGTTTTATGAAAATATTTGAGGAATAAATAATTTAATCTTTCGGGTTGCACTTTGGTCATATACCACTAAAGACCCAAAACGAATAAAAAAGGGGTAACGTTTTATAAAAAAATATTTTTTTATTTAAGAAACAGCGGGGTAAGCAAAATCATGACCACCAGATCTTTATTTTCAATAAGGACGTTGTTTTTTATAAAGCGGGTAGCCAGTTTCAGGTGTTTTTTAACCGTTTCGGCCGAGATATTGAGTTGTTTAGCAATTTCTTCCTGCTTTAGCCGCTCATTCCGGCTTAGTAAATAAACTTTTTTTTGCTGCGGGGGGAGCTTTTCAATCGCTTTTTCTAACAATGCCCGGTAAGAATCTTCCTGTTCAGCATCATTTGGCTGGCTTAAACTATGCTCTAAATCCTTTTCCCATTTTAATTGCCTGACTTTTTCGTTAGCCTTTTTACGAAGACAATTATAAGTTTGATTGCGACTGATTATGAAGATGTAATTACTAAAACTGTCAATTTCTATTAAGGATCCTCTGTTAGTCCAGATCTTTATAAAAACATCCTGAACAATCTCTTCAGCCAGTTCTATGGATTCGGTTAACCTAAACACAAATTCGCCTAAAGGTTTGTAGTAGCCATCAAATAACTTTGTAAAGGCCTTTTCGCTGCCTAAAGTCACTTGCTGTATAAGCTCACTTTCATTAGGAATTGGTTTAATGGCCATTTTGAATAATTACTTATAAATCTATGTAAAAAAAACCAGGTTATAAAAAATTATACATGCATAAATAGCTTCATCACTAAAAAATGTTCACATCATTTAAACGCCTGTTGAAAAAAACAAACGCGTAATGGATCAATACCGGTTATGGTAAATCCATTGATATAATGAAGCATAAAAAGCAAAATATATGATTGTTATACCCGAAACAAGGTGGCAATTTATAAAAAAGATTTACAGTTAGAAGAACGAAAAAACCGGCTTCGTTCTTCTGATAAAGCGTTATAGATAGGCACAATGCAAAAGTCTGCCCTACCGGGGGAGATTTAGATGGGGCCCTTTGCTTAATTACTTTTACTTAAGTCCGTTGGGTAAAGCGCTTACTGATGTCCATCCCCCATCAACAATTAAGCTCTGACCTGTGATGTGTTTAGCCTCATCTGATACTAAAAACAAAGCGGTATTAGCTATATCCGAAACGTAAGCTGGACTCCCCATCGGGGTTATGTCCGACCAGATACGTTCATAGTCGGCCTCCCCGGTAGTGCGTTCGGTTAGTGTTGCTCCCGGCGCTACGGTATTTACGTTGATCTTGTATTGCGAAAGCTCGATCACCAGGTTTTTAGCCAGCATTTCTAAGGCTGCTTTGGTCATGGCGTAGGCTGCAAGGCTTTTAAGCGCCTGATGCCCAACAACCGACGAGGTAAACAGGATTGCCCCGCCATTATCCTGCTGTTTCATTTGTTTTGCCGCAGCCTGTGCCAGGAAAAACGAACCGCCAAGATTGACATCCATTACCTTAGAAAATGAGTCCTTGGTGTAGGTAAAAAAATCACCATATAAAGTAATCCCCGCGTTGGCTATTACAATATCCAATCGTCCGTAAAGCTCAACTGCGGTATCAACCATCCTGTTTATAAAGGCAAGATCACCGGAGTCTCCGGCCATAGCTAAACAATTGCTGCCCTTGCTTTGGTTGATCTGCATTGCTGCATTATCAGCCAGATCGGCTTCTATATCATTTAGGATCACTTTTGCTCCCCTTTCGGCAAGCATTCTGCATATCTCAAAACCAATACCCTGGCCTGCTCCTGTTACAATGGCAACTTTATTGTTAAAACTCATCATATATAATTAATGGGAATCCCTTAATACCTTACCGCCAGATCCGCCGACTAAAAAATCCATGTCGGCCCCTAAATGCGCCTGCTGAACATGATCTATATAAAGCTTTACATACCCCCTGTCCGTAACCGGTGCGGGTGCTAAATACTGTTTCTTTCTTTCAGCAAATTCTGCTGCACTTATATCAACGTTTAATAACCTGTTCGGAACATCAAGTGTTATCATATCGCCGGTTTTGATCATAGCAAAACTGCCGCCGGTATGCGCTTCCGGAGATACATGTAATACAACAGTTCCAAAACCGGTTCCACTCATTCTGCCGTCGGATATGCGCACCATATCCGTAATACCTTTATCCAGTAACTTTTTTGGTATGCCCATGTTGCCAACTTCGGGCATACCGGGATAGCCTTTTGGGCCAACGTTTTTTAATACCAACACACTGTTTTCGTCTACCTCTAATTCATCCGTATCAATACGTGCCTTAAAATCCTCAATATTTTCAAAAACAACCGCTTTACCGGTATGCTGCATTAAATGCGGACTTGCAGCCGACGGCTTAATAACCGCCCCGGCTTCGCATAAGTTACCCGTTAAAATGGCAAGCCCGGTAGCTGTATTAAAAGGAGCATCAACAGTAGTGATAACATCGCTATTGTAACCTGTTGCTTTGCTGTAATTGTCAGCGATGGTTTTTCCGTTTACGGTAATACAATCGCGGTGGAGAATGTTATCCAAAGCTTTTAAAACAACCGGTAAGCCGCCTGCATAAAACAGGTCTTCCATAAAATATTTACCCGAAGGCTGAAGATTTGCTATTAGCGGAATATTTTTGGAGAGGTGATCGAAATCTTTTAACGCTAATGGCACACCAATTCTGCCGGCAATGGCTAACAGGTGGATTACAAAATTTGTTGACCCTCCAATGGCAGCATTTACTTTTATGGCATTTTCAAACGCGTTCCTGGTTAATATATCCGATAGCTTCAGATCCTCTTTTACCATTTCAACTATACGTAAACCCGAGAGCTGGGCCAAAACTTTCCGTCGTGAATCCGCAGCAGGTATAGCGGCATTTCCCGGTAACGACAGCCCCAAAGATTCAACCATACAAGCCATTGATGAAGCTGTACCCATTACCGCGCAATGCCCCTGGCTACGGCACATGGCCGATTCAATGGTTAACAATTCCTCTTCCATTATTTTGCCTGCACGTACGTCATCATGGTATCGCCATACATCGCTGGTACCAATTTGGTTGCCCCTGTGGTTACCGGTTAGCATTGGCCCGCCGGATACAACTATAGTGGGAATATTAACACTGCACGCCCCCATTACCAGCGATGGTGTAGTTTTATCGCAGCCACATAACAACACCACCCCATCTAAAGGATTTGCCCTGATTGATTCTTCCACATCCATACTGGCCAGGTTGCGGTACAGCATTGCGGTAGGTTTCATTAAGGTTTCGCCCAACGACATTACCGGGAATTCAACCGGGAAACCACCCGCCTCTAAAATACCTCGCTTTACCGATTCGGCAAGTTCACGAAAATGAGCATTACATGGGGTTAGTTCGCTCCAGGTATTACAAATCCCTATTACCGGTTTGTTCTCAAATTCATAATCAGGAATGCCCTGGTTTTTCATCCAGGCCCGGTATATAAACCCATCCTTGCCTTTGCGGCCAAACCATGCCCTGCTTCTTAATTCTTTTTGCGCCATGCGTTTAATATTTATTGTTTTACACCTGCAAAACCAATGTATTGGCTTTTAGCTTCGTACATTCTGCCTTTAACTTTTATGGTTAAGTTGTTTCATCAATCAGGTAAAGGATGGATTCATAATTTTCAGAAACAGCTTTTGACATGGCCATTTCGCAGGTTTTGGTTGAGGAATAATATCCCTCGTAGTTACCTTGTTTAACTTCCAGCGCCTCGGCCATGGTAGCAGAATCGGTCAGTTCGGGAAATAAAAAGCCCCGGTCCCCTGCCATTCCACAACATCCGCCGTGTTTTGGAACGGTTACTTCATCTGCAAAATGCTTTGCTAATTCCACAAACTTATTTACAGTTTTCATTTTCTCCAATGAGCAAACGGTGTGCACGGTAATGCTGCCCTTTTTTTGCTTTATGGTAACAACAGGCTTAACATAATCATGGAAAAAATCTATGCTATCCAAAATCTTAAGCGTATCAAATTTAATTTGGTTACCTGCTGTAAGTATGCCCCTTATATTGTGCAAGGTGTAAGCACATGAGCTCACGTCTGTTACTACCGGTAGCTGTCCTTTATTGCTCGACAGCCATAACCTTTGCACAATGTCGTTAGCGGTATATTCATATGCATCCTTAAATCCTTTAGAAGAATATATTTGGCTGCAGCAACTCCCGCTTAAATTTTCCATTACACGCACCTTTACGCCCGATTTTGCGCACACGCTCAAAAAGGTATCCATAATACTCTTTTCTTTCCCCTTGTAAGTACCCAACATTCTTGAAATACAGGCCGGGAAATATACAATAGAATTTCCCGTATACACATTACCAACATTATCCGCTGATTTAAAGGATAAACGAGGCGGATAAGTGAGCTGATCTGTCCATAAGGGCATTGCCGGCACAATTCGCTTCCCTAATTTGGTGAGCTTATGCATCGTTTTGCTGCCGAAAACCTTATTTAGGGCAAAACCGGCTTTTATCCCGGTACGGATCCCCCACTCTGCTGTTTTAAAGTTTTTAGCTACAAACAACGCCACGCTGTTTTGAAAGGCAGAATGATTTTCTCTTCGTAAACGTTTTACCAGGTCGCCGGTATTAATATCAACCGGGCAGGCGGTAGCGCAAAGACCATCTACCGCACAGGTTTCCAAACCATCATATTGATACTGATCAAGCAGGAGCTTGTATTCCTGCTCATTGCCTGCCTTTTGCAGCTTCTTTAGCACCCTCCTGATCACAATACGCCGCCTTGGTGTAGTAGTTAAATTACGGCTCGGGCATTTATGTTCACAATACCCGCATTCAATACATTTATCAACTTCTGCTTCTACAGATGGCAGTTCTTTCAAATCCTTCAGGTGCGCTTCCGCATCGTCATTTATGATCACTCCCGGGTTTAGGAGCCTGTTCGGGTCGATAGCCTGCTTGATTATTTTCATAATATCGTAAGCTTCGCCACCCCATTCTGTTTCAACAAATGGCGCCATATTACGGCCGGTACCATGCTCGGCTTTTAAGCTGCCATTGTATTTATCTACCACTAAAGCCACAACTTCCCGCAAAAACAAATCGTACCTTTTTACCTCTTCGGGCGTATCAAATGATTGTGTAACTACAAAATGAATATTGCCATCCTTTGCATGGCCAAAAATGATAGCATTGTTGTAATTGTATTTTACAAACAGGTCCTGCAGGTCTAAAATAGCATCGCCCAGTTTACTTACGGGGAAAGTAAGGTCTTCTAAAATTACGGTTGTTCCGCTTGCGCGTACTGCGCCTACAGCCGGGAAGAGCCCTTTTCTAACTTTCCATAAAAAATCCTGTTCAGCAGGGTTGCTTGTAAAAACAGGGGCATTGAGTAATGACAACTGCGCTATCGACTGTAAAAATCCGTTTACCTTAAATTCCAGTTCCTCAAAAGTATTTTCCTGGAACTCAATCAACAAAGCGGCGGCAGCTGGCGGTAATTCCTTTACAATTGCAGGCATCCCAACCATATTCTCCACCGATCTTAACGATGCCCTGTCCATCAGTTCCACCATCAAAGCCCCGGCGTCGGTAAGCGGGATAATTGCCTGGCAAGCCGAATAGATATCGGGGAAATAAAGCAGTGCGGTTGATTTGCATGGATAATCGGGAACGGTTTCCAATACCGCTTCAGCAATAAATGCCAGCGTACCTTCGGCCCCAATTAACAAATGCGCCAATATATCCAATGGGTGTGTATGATCAATAAAAGCATTTAACGAATAACCAACCGTATTTTTGGTTTGATATTTATTCCTGATCTTATGATACAAAACCTTATTTGATTCAATACGAGCCTTTAGATCTTTTAATAGCTGATAGAGCTCAATGCATTCATGCTGAAACCGGGGATAGTCGTTTTTATCTTCGGTACTAAAAACTTTCCCATTGGGTAATACAAACCTGATGTATTTGGTGGTGTGATAGGAGTTGAGCTTAACGCCGCAACACATACCACTGGCATTGTTTGATAAAATACCCCCCATCATAGCCGCGCTGATACTCGAAGGATCGGGACCTATCTTTTTTTTGTGTTTTTTTAAGAAAGTATTAACCATTTGCCCGGTAATTCCCGGCTGCACCCGCACCAGGTTTCCAGATTCTTCAATGATTATCTTATCCCAAAACTGGCTCAGGTCTACCAGGATACCATCTGTGATGGACTGACCGGAAAGACTTGTACCACCGGTACGAAAAACCAGCGGGATGTTATACTGATGAGAAAACTTAAATAAGGCAACAATTTCGTCCTCACCAATGGGTTGAACTACAGCCTTTGGCACTAAATAATAAAAGCCGGCATCTGATGCAAATGATACCAGGTCGATATAGCGGGTTTTGATACGGGTAGCAGGCAGTATCCTGTTTAATTCTTCCTCAATCTTCATCACAATAATTAGGCGTGTAATTTATCCAATTATATGCTTTTAAACTCCATAAATGCTGCAGCCCCGTTTATTGTTACTGTCGGTTCGCTTTAAGCATTGAAATTTTTGGTCTATAATTGAATATTCAAATGTATACATCAATGAGTACAGATAAAAACATAGTTTTTGCTGTTATGGTACATTAGTTACATTTTGATTATGGGTCTATGACGGTTTGTATCAGTAAGCCTTTTTAATATAGTCCGCAAAGCGGACGAATCATATTGTAACAACGGGTTTTAACCCGTTGACGATAACCGCTCCTGTTAACAGTTCCGTAGGAACGGCCCATTTATCGTTATATGTGCCGAACCTATGGTTCTCCGTTTTTCATCGCCCGGATTCAACGGGTTGAAACCCGTTGTTACAAGATGTTTCGGGGCTACGCCCCTGAGGAAATTTTACACTTCTAATGAAGCACATATCCAAGCGTCATTGCGAATAATCCTGGAAAAATGGGGATGACGTGTAGGGTTTAGGGGCTCATAACACCCATGTCATTGCGAGCGCAGCGTGGCAATCGCGAACTGTGCAGGTCCGCTCTGTATAGCATGCGATTGCTTCGTACCTCGCAATGACATAGATTATATTAAAAATAACACTGATAATCAACAACTTAAAACCACGTCAATATAAGGTACGAAGCAATCCCAAACCTCCAGAGTTGCTGTGCAAATCCGCTCTGTATAGTTATAAACGAGCCAACCCTTTATACACTTAACCCAGCTACGTCATTAAGGTTACAGCATGTAAACGTGGTAATAATATTATTGGCCGATTGCTTAAGGTAATTAACAATTATGGCTTCCTCGGTATTGGTTTCATACTGTTTATTAAAGGGGATCTCCGCTTCGGGGATATTTTCAAAATCGGGATGGTTATTTTTTTGCTTAACGAGGATATTTTTAAGCGCTACCGCCTGCCTGTTTTTTACACTTACGGTGTTGCTTACGCCAAACAGCACTTCGGGTTTTGTTTCGAGGCCCAGGTTAAAAATATACTGTTCCATTTCTTCAAAATCAAGATTCTGGCAATTGATATACAGGCAGCCATCTCTTATACCAACAACCTTACCACTATACCGGTGCCCTTCTGATACCGATTTTACAACCACCTGCCCGCTTTCGTGCTCCTTTAAAACAAAAGGGGTTTTAATTACATTTTTGCTGCCGTCCGTTTTTTGATAGTACAAAAAATAATTACCCAAAAAATAGCTTTTAATAACCGATATAGACGACTTGCTTAAGCTAAGCCCTGCAACCGGCGCCTTTGCAAGGTTATGTCGGTAAGGACTGGTACTTTTGCCCGTTTCTTTTTGCCAGGCATCCCAATTGTTGAAAGGCACCTGTAAAAAAACCAGCAGCGCATTCACCTTAATATATTTTGCCTCGCCGCCGTTCCAGTAGCTTTGCAGGGTTTTACCGCTTATCCAGTTATAAACGCGGTATTCGCCCATATTGCCAAGGTACTTTATAAAATCATATACGTTTTGGCAACGCAATGTTTCCAGCTGATTGTTGATCTGTTGGCGGCCTATAATCAACCCCATTTCAACCAGGTCGGGATTGGCCTGTACTTCCAGGCTTATTTGTTTATTTATTACCCGGGCAACCAGGTTAAACTGGGTTCGTGTAAACTCTTCCCAGGTATTTTCCTTCCCTTTTATCTTTAATGCAGCTAAAACTTTAGGATGCTCGGCTATTGCTTTTTGTATTTTACGGGATAAATGCATGAAATAGGTGGTTCTTAATAAAATCACTCCGGTTTTAAAGATCAGTTTTCAATATTTTTTCACAAATAATAATCAATATCTGCTACACTAAGTACCAAAATGGATTAATTACTTTATTGCCTTTTGACCAAAACACAGGTAAAATTTATGACTTAAAATTAGACTTAATTCTGACCAAATACAACACACTGTAAATCAATTCAAAAAATTTATTTCAAAAAAATATTTTGACTTATATTTTTCCTCATTTGACTTGATGATATTTATAAAACAAACTAATACAGATAAATTTTAAATAAAATTTTTAATAATCTCCTAAATCCACACTATGAAACAAACTGTACGCTTATTATTTGCTGTTTTAACCATGTGGCTTTGCTTAACAGCCCCTCCTATTGCCTCGGCACAAGACCGTACTGTTAAAGGCACCGTAAAAGATGGCCTGGGACAAACCATTGTGGGTGCATCGGTTTTTATAAAGGGTACCAAACAGGGAACTGTTACCAATGCCGATGGTATGTTTTCTATCCAGGTTAATGGCAGCAATCAACAATTAGTTATATCCTATATAGGTTTTAAAACCTATACCGCTGATGTTGGCAGTAAAACCTTGCTTAGCATAGTGATGGAAGAAACCAAAAGCCAGCTTAACGATGTAATTGTAGTTGGTTATGGTACGCAAAAAAAATCCAGCCTTACATCGGCCATCAGCTCCATCAGTAATAAGGATTTTAAAGACCAGCCCGTATCAAACCTTGCCCAGAGTATTGAAGGTAAAGTACCCGGAATTTTGGTAACCACGCCATCCGGTACACCGGGGGCCGGGCTATTGGTGAGCGTTCGCGGCGCCAGCAACCCTTTATATGTGGTTGACGGGATCCCCATGATCAGCGAAAGTAACTCCTCCCTTTCCACATCATACACAACCGATGGTACAGTGGTTGGCCAGGGCCAGAACATCAGTTCGATAGCCGATATTAACCCGGATGATATAGAATCCATACAGATTTTAAAAGATGCCTCGGCCGCCGCCATTTATGGAGCCAGGGCCGCCAATGGTGTTGTGCTGATAACCACCAAACATGGTAAAAACGGAAAAACGGAGTTTAGCTTTGATAGCTATACCGGCGTTCAGCATGTTGCGCATACCATTCCATTTTTAGATAGCAAGGGGTTTGTTGCTTTGGAAGAAGATTCCCGCAAACAGGACCTGAAACTTTACCAGGATGACCCTACCCAGTTTCCGGACGGATTTGACCCCGCGGTTTTAACCAATCCGCTGCCGGCTAACTGGAAAACAAAAGTAAATACCAACTGGCTCGACCAGATCCTGAAAACAGCCCCTATCAGCTCTATTCAACTATCAGCCCGCGGCGGCAGCGAAAAAACAAAGTTCTTTATCTCGGGCAATTACTTTGATCAGCAGGGTATTGTGATAGAGAATTACTACAAACGCGCATCCTTCCGTTTCAACCTTGACAATAAAGTGAGCGATAGGGTAACCATTGGTACAAATGCCTCCTTTACCTACGGCAAAAACAGGCGTAGTTTTAATGATGACACTTACACCGGTATTGTAACCAATGCTTTAGGTGCATCGCCCTTAATGCCGGTTTATAATGCCGATGGCAGTTATGCAGATTATACCCAGTATGAAGCCAGCTGGTTGAGTGATAACCCGGTAAAATCAGCAAAAGAGATCCAGGCATTCACCACCAATTACCGCTTTTTGGGTAGTGTTTTTACTGATATTGAAGTGCTTAAAAACCTGAAATTCCGGGCATCGTTCAGTACCGATTATACCAGCCTTAACGACGACCAGTTTTTTGATGCCATTACCTCAGATGCCTCTGCTGTTGGGGGTAAAGCTATAAAAGGCAACTACTCCAATACCACCCTGATTAACGAAAACACCTTAACCTATCAAAATACCTTTGCCGAAAAGCATAGCCTCAACCTGTTAGGTGGCTTTACAGCCCAATCAACCCGTACCGAAAACTCATCTATCAACGCGCAGGGTTTTCCGGAAGGAACCGGGCTTACCAACATCTCCAGCGCTTCGACCGTTACCGGGGCTACCGATCTGCATTCGGGTTGGGGCTTGCTTTCATTCCTGTTCAGAGCCAATTATGCTTATGATGATAAGTACCTGTTATCGGCCAGCGCCCGTTATGACGGCTCATCAAGATTCGACCCCAATAAACGCTGGGGGTTATTCCCCGCGGTTTCTGCCGGCTGGGTAATCAGCAAAGAAAAATTCCTGAGCGACTCCAAATGGCTTACCAACCTTAAACTGAGGTTCAGCTACGGCCTAAGCGGCGACCAGGAGATAGGCGATTTTCAATACCAGAGTTATTATCAGCCATCGCGCTATGATGGTGTATCGGGTTTAAAACCACGCAACATCGGCAACCCCGATCTCACCTGGCAACGCAACAAAATGATTAACGCCGGTTTGGATTTTGAATTATTCGGCGGTAAAATAGGCGGCTCGTTAGAGGCATACAAAGGCAACCGTACCGAACTGTTAAGCGAGGCTCCGCTCCCGGCTACCTCTGGCTTTGCTACGCAAACAATAAACGCCGGTAATATCCAGAATACCGGCATCGAGTTTTCGGTGAACGCTTACCCTGTAAAAACCACCAATTTTACCTGGACAACCGCCTTTAACATAAGCTTTATTAAAAGCAAGATCCTTGCACTATCGTCAGATAACCAATTACTTTCTGCCTACAGCGATTTGTTTCCAACGCACATCTTAAAGGTTGGCGAGGCAGTAGGCTCTTTTTATGGCTATAAATATTTAGGCGTCGATCCGCAAACCGGCAGTCCCAAATTCAGCGATGACCAGCAGGTATTGGGTAAAGCCACACCCGATTATTTTGGCGGCTGGAGCAACAGTTTCAGGTATAATGATTTTGACCTTAATATTTCAACCCAGTTTAGCGTTGGCAACAAGGTATACAACCTTATCCGCTCAACCTACCAAACCCTTGGCTGGAGCGATGGCGGTTATGACGACCAGTACCTTTACCAGGTATACGCCAACAATGCCACCATTGTAAACAAACGCTGGGAAAAACCGGGCGATGTAACCGATATCCCAAGGGCATCTATGGTTTTCCAGAATTACGTGCAAAACTCATCGCAGTTTATTGAAAATGCCTCTTTTTTAAGGATCAGGACGGTAAACCTGGGTTATACCATCAAACCAAAAAACAGCAAAGCATTTTCATCCCTGCGGATCTATGTGGAAGCGCAAAACCTTTACACATTTACCAAATACTATGGTTTTGATCCCGAGGTTAGCTCAAACGGTGGCAGCTCGCCCAGTACAGCCGGGGTTGATTATGCGGCCTATCCGCAGGCCCGCACGGTTTTATTGGGTGTAAACTTTAAATTTTAATTCTACTATTATGCGAAAATATATAACAGTTGTTCTTCTCCTGGTTGCCATCATCCAATCGTCGTGCAAAAAGGTATTGGATGTTACATCGCCAAATGAAGTAGCCGATGGTACCGTATTTAAAAATGTAGCCGGTTTGCATAGTGCACGTATAGGCATGTACAGCACACTGCAAAACAAAAGCTACTACGGAGGCTATTACCCGCTGCTGGCCGAATGCTATTCGGACAATGGCACTACAGGTGGCTATGATGTGATTGACCTTACAGATATTGCCAACAAGGCTGTATCGCCAAGTAATATTTACACATCGGCAATTTATATCCAGGTATATAACTCCATTTATGCAGCCAACAAGATCATCGAAAACGCAGACAAGGTTCCCGGAGCAGATGCTACCGAGCTATCAAACATAAAGGGCGAAGCTTATTTTGTACGCAGCCTGGCCTTGTTTGATCTGCTGCGTATGTTTGGCGAGCACTGGGATAATACATCGGCCTATGGCATCTCAATAGTTACTTCTACAGCCAACCCGGCTACCCCGGTTAAGCGCAGCAGCGTTGCCGATTCATACAAACAAATAATAGCCGACGCGCAGCAGGCCGTTAAATTGCTAAACACGGATAACGGCAGCAAATATGCATCGCAAGCCGCTGCAAACGCGTTATTGGCAAGGGTGTATTTATACCAGGGAAATAAAGCCAGCGCTGCTACGGCCGCTTCGCTGGTAATCAACAACAGCGCCTATGCGTTGTTACCGGCCTCCGATCTGAATAAGATCTATACACAAAAAAACACATCCGAAAGTGTATTTGAACTGGTTTTCGATCAGCAAAACAACAGCGCCTACAACGGGCTTACCTATGTGCGTGATGATGCCTTAAGAACAGATGTGGCATTTTTAGCCGCCGAAGACCTGAACACCTTTTTCACCAGCCGCCCAACCGACGATCGCTCCAGCCTGGTTGATTTTGTAAATGTTGATCAAAGCATCCAACCCGATGGCCGGACCGAAAAATACCGGGGCGAAACTACCAAAGACAATTCGGCTTACATTATCCGCCTGGCCGAGGTTTACCTTATCAGGGCCGAGGCTTTAGGCAGGGTTAACGGCCTGGCCGATCTGAATACGCTTCGCCAGCACCGGGGCATGGCCAAACTAACCGCTGCCAATGTCCCCAGCGATGCAACCTACCTAAACGCTGTTTTAAACGAACGCCGTGCCGAGCTCAACTTTGAAGGCCACCGCCTTTTTGACCTGGCCCGCACCCAAAAAGTAGCCGAAGTTTTAGGTGACGAGGTAAACCCTGTACTACCTATCCCGCAAAGCGAGATCAGTTCAACAGGTGGTGTGGTGGTACAAAACAAAGGATACTAATTCGCTAACCCAAAAATGCATAGTCCGTTTATTCACCTGTTAAGAAAAGCCTTTTTCTCTTCCCTTAGGGAGGATGAAATTAGCCATGAGCAAATGGGCGATAGCCGCCGAAAGTTTTTGCGCGATGCAGGTTTAATGGCTGGCGGCATGGCCTTGCTCCCCACCTTTGCGGATGCCTTCACTTTAGGTGATACCCAACATACCAGCATAGCCATAGTAGGTGCAGGCATGGCAGGGTTAAACGCGGCCTACCAGTTAAAAAAACTTGGTTTAAAAAGCACGGTATATGAAGCATCTGCACGTGCAGGCGGGCGTATGTTTACCATCAAAGATAAATTTGGCAAGGGCATCACTACCGATCTGGGCGGCGAATTTGTTGATACAGACCATACCGAGATAATTCAGCTCGCAAATGAGTTAAATGTTGATTTTTATAATCTAAAACTCGATAAACTTGATCCAAAAACCTTTTATTTTGATGAAAAACACCTCAATGGCGAAGACCTTAAAAGAGCCATTCATCCGTTTGTCCGGCTGATAGAAAAAGATGTAAAATCATTACCCAGGCAAATAAATTTTACCACGGCAACCTCGTTTCAACACTTCGATAACCTTTCTATCTCCGAATACATAAACAGCATTGGCATAACAGGTTGGCTGAACAAATTGTTAAACGTAGTGCTCACAATGGAGTATGGCATGGAAACCTCGGAGCAGTCTGCTATCAACTTCCTCATCATGTTTACCGAACCCATATCTGCCGAAAAAGACTATGAATTGTTTGGTGATGAGCATGAGGTGTTTAAAATAAAAGGCGGCAGTCAGCACTTAACCGATAAAATATACCAACAGGTAAATGACCGCGTTTTATTGGGGTATAAGCTTACTGCCATTAGTCAAACTAAAACAAAAAAATACCAGCTCAGTTTTGATCAGAAAGGCGTAATAAAAAGATTCACAGCTGATTATGTGATCATAGCTATCCCATTCAGCATACTCCGAAAGATAAAATTTGATATACCCATGCCCCCTGAAAAACGAAAAAGCATTGATGAGTTAGGTTATGGCAACAGCGGCAAGTTTATTATGGGCGTAAACACTAAACCCTGGCGCAAAGCGGGCAAAGCCGGTTATACATTTACCGATCTTGAATTTGGCTGCGGATGGGACAGCAGCCAGATGCAGTCAGAAACAGAAGGCAGCTTTACCCTTTTTGGCGGCGGCCATATCATCAATACCCTTTATAATGAAAAAAATGAGGTACTGGCAGCCCGGATAGTCCCACAATTGGATAAAGTTTATCCTGGTGTACTGAAAGACTACAACGGTAAAACCGTTAAGTTTTGCTGGATCCAATATCCATATACAATGGCCGGATACAGTACCTTTAAAAAGGGCCAGTGGAGCACTATTGCCGGTTGGGAAGCAATACCAGTAGGCAATATTTATTTTGCGGGCGAGCATGTAAGTCTTACCTGCCAGGGCTATATGAACGGCGCAGCCCAAACCGGCCGGATGGCTGCAGAAATGGTAACCAAAGCAAGCAAAAGAAGCTTTAAAAATAAGCTGATTATGAAAGAAGTATAAAATTACAACCATGGACAATTCGCAGGAATTATTAGAGAGAAGAAAAAAGTGGGTACCTAACGCCATAGGGATCTTTAACCCATCAACAGCGGTAAGTGCCAGCGGTGCTATTATTATTGATGCCAATGGTAACGAAATGATTGATTTTGCTGGCGGTATTGGTGTAGTAAACGCCGGGCATTGTCCCCCTCCTGTTGTAGCTGCCATTGCAGAGCAGGCGGCTAAAATGATCCATTGCAGCTTTAACGTGGCCACCTATGATCTTTACCTGCAATTAGCCGAGAAACTGGCTACCCTGTTACCGCATGGTGAAAACACTAAGGTAATGCTCACCAATTCGGGTGCGGAGAGTGTGGAGAACGCTATAAAAATTGCACGGCAGGCAACCGGTCGCCCGGCAATAATAAGTTACGAGTGTGGTTTCCATGGGCGTACCATGATGGCCATGACACTTACATCAAAAGTGGGCTATAAACTGGGTTGCGGCCCCTTCGCGCCTGAGGTTTACCGAATTCCCTTCCCAGATCATTACCGTTATGGGAATGGTTTAAGTCTTGATGAATTTTCTGATGTTCACCTGCGCGAGCTGGAAACATTTTTCCATACCAATGTACCAGCCGAGCAGGTTGCAGCCATCATCATTGAACCTGTGCAAGGCGAAGGTGGTTTCAATGTTGCACCCCCAAAATACCTCTGGGGTTTGCGTGAGGTTTGTGATAAGTATGGCATTATGCTGATACTCGACGAAGTGCAAAGCGGTTTTGGTCGTACCGGAAAATGGGCCGCTTATGAGCATTACGGTGTAACGCCCGATATATCCACCTGGGCAAAATCAATGGGTAGTGGTATGCCAATAGGTTGTGTTATTGGCAAGGCGCATATTATGGATAGCTGTAAACCATCAACCATCGGCGGCACCTACCCCGGCAACCCGGTTTGCTGTGCCGCTTCACTGGCTACGTTGAAATATATGGAAGAGATAGATATCAATGCGCTTGGTACAAAAGTAGGCGATATTGTACGCAGCCGCTTTAACGACCTCAAATCAAAGTTCAGCGCAATCGGCGATGTACGCGGCCTGGGCGCTATGATGGCATTTGAGCTGATAAAGGATGATGACCCTTTTAAACCTGATGATGGATTATGCAAAAAGCTAATCGGCTATTGTGCCGATAATGGTTTGATCGTGATCAACGCGGGGGTAAACGGCAATGTGATTAGGGTGTTGAGTCCGCTGGTTATTGATGAGGCTTTATTAAACAGAGGCCTTGATATTATTGAAAATGGATTAGCTGAATTATCGGCTTAAACTAAATTATAAACCAATTGTGAAATTATTATGTCGCTAAAGACTTAGCAGTTTTAAAACTTCACAAGTCTATTTACGGCAAGCTTAAACAGATCAACTATGAAACAACAATTCATCAACGGGGAATGGGTAGCTGCGATTGATAAACAGGAGATGGATTTGATCGATCCCGCTACCGAAAAGGTAATTGACAGGCTAAGTTCAGGCAATACCAATGATTGCCGGGCAGCAATTGATGCAGCACATAAAGCTTTTGCATCATGGAGCAAAACAACACCTTATCAGCGGGCCGAGATCTTAAAAAAAGCCGCTAATTATTTGAGGGAGAACCTGGAGATCATTGCACATGACATGGTAATGGAAAGCGGCAAACCCCTACCCGAAGCTAAGGGAGAATGGGCTGTTGCAGCAAACCTGTTTGAGTGGTATGCCGAAGAAGCCAAGCGCAGCTATGGCCGCGTTATACCAACCAACCGCCCGGATAAACGCAGTTCGGTAATTTACCAGCCAATGGGGGTTATAGGTGTTATTACCGCGTGGAATTTTCCCGCCTATAACCCGGCACGGGCCTGGGCTGCAGCTTTAGCGGCCGGTTGCACTGTTGTGGCCAAACCCTCAGAAGAAACTCCCCTGTCGGCTTTTAACATGGTTGACGCTTTGGTAAAGGCCGGGTTACCAAATGGCGTGCTGAATGTTGTTATAGGCGATGCCGCGGCCATAGGGGATGAAATGCTTAACAATCGCCTGCTAAAAAAAATAAGCTTTACGGGCAGCACCCGCGTGGGTAAAATATTAATGGATGGAGCATCGCGTACGCATACCAAACTCTCGCTTGAGCTTGGGGGCAATGCACCTGTATTGATATTTGATGATGTGGATGTTGATGCTTTAGCTAAGGTAACAGCTATAGCCCGTTTCCGTAATAACGGGCAGGTTTGTACTTCACCACAGCGGTTTTACCTGCATAAAAATATTTATGAGCAGTTCGCTGAAGCTGTTACAGGGTATGTAAGTAAATTAAAAGTGGGTAACGGATTTGAGGAAGGCGTGAATGTTGGCCCCCTGATCACCAAAAAACAACGGGAAAGTGTATTTGGCCTGGTAAATAAAACCAAAACAGAAAACGCGGAGGTCATGACGGGTGGTACTGTGCCCCCCCACTTGCAACAGGGCTATTTTTTACAACCCGCGGTTATTGGCAATTTAAAACAAACATCTGTATTGGCGCAGAATGAGATCTTCGGACCGGTACTGCCATTGTTTGTTTTTGACGACCTGGACGACGCCGTCACCAAAGCCAATGATACCGAGTATGGGCTTGCATCCTACATATTCACCAATAATTTAAAAACATCCATTTACGCCTCTGAGCGATTAGAATTTGGCATAGTGGGGATCAACGAATGGGCGCCTCATGGAACAGAATCACCCTTTGGCGGATGGAAATACAGCGGCCAGGGCCATGAAAGCGGCAGCGAGGGATTGTATGAATACATGGAGAAGAAACTGATAAGTACAGGAGGATTATGATTATTAACAATGGTCGCCTGTGAGGACACAGGCAATGGATAAAATTAAAAATATCATTGCGGGTTGTAAAATCCGGGGGACACTGAAGGAAAGTGACTTTTTAAAAAGTTTTTTTTATCCCCGTTGTCTGTGTCTTCCCAGACAACTAACAAAAAATAAAATTATAACAAACTAAACACATGGGTTACGGGGCACTTGCATTAATTCCGCCACTGGTAGTAATTGTACTGGCTATTGCATTAAGGGCATCATTTGAGGCGTTGCTGCTGGGGTGTATTGTCGGCTTTATCATCATTGGCTTTCATGACCACACCAATTTCTTCACCGGTTTTATTGCCAGTTTTTACAAGGTAATGGAGGATGAAAGTACAGTATGGGTGATACTGGTTTGTGGTTTATACGGCTCCCTCATCGGCCTTATGGTTAAAAGCGGGGGTGCGATGAAGTTTGGTGAGGATGCCCTTAAATATATCAAAACAAAAAAGACCGCCTTATTTGGCACATGGGCATTAGGCCTGTTTATTTTCCTGGATGATTATTTAAGTGCGCTTACGGTAGGTGTCACCATGAAAAAGATAACCGATCATTTTAAAATATCGCGCGAGTACCTGGCTTATATCGTTAACACCACATCGGCCCCGTGGTGTGTTATTGTCCCGCTTTCCACATGGACAGTTTTTATTGGGTCGATATTGGAAAAATGCAAGTTTGCAGCCCAGGGGCAGGGTAATCATGTATACCTGTCTGTTATTCCTTATGTGGCTTATGGCTGGGTATCTGTGCTGCTTATCCCAATGGTAATTATAGGGGCAATACCCATGATTGGCCGGATGAAAAAAGCCGAATTACTTTCAGCCAACCACATTATAGCCCTGTCGGCAGAACCCGAAGAGATCACTATACAGTCATCATGCTTTGAAACCGAAAAAAAGCCGAGTTCTTTGTTTTTTATCCTGCCGCTTGCCGTTACCCTGGTTTGTACTTTTTTAATGAATTACGATGCCCTTAAGGGTATAATGGTTGGTGTTGCGTTCACCTTTGTTTATTACCTCATTATAAAGCTTGGCACCTTTCAGCAATTGAGCGAAACTGTTTTTTCTGGCTTTAATAGCATGATATATGCCCTGGCCCTCGTTATCATGAGCTATGTTTTAAAAGATGTTGGTGATAAAATGGAATTGACAGGTTATGTGATCAATGGCGTAAAACCTTATATCAATAAAGAGCTGTTACCTGTTATTATTTTTGTATCCATATCGCTTATCACTTATTCTACCGGCTCGTCATGGGGAGTTTACGCGGTGGTTATACCTATAGTAATCCCGCTGGCACACACTTTGGGTGCAAACGTATTAATGAGTATCGGAGCCGTAGTAAGCACAGGCGTGTTTGGCTCAAATGCCTGCCTTTATAGTGATGCAACTATATTAACATCACAAAGTACCGATGTAAGCAACCTCAAACATTCCTTTTCACAATTACCATACGCGTTGATCGCATTTATGTTTTCATCGCTTATTTATATCGTAATGGGCTATACCATTGCTTAGTTTTTTAAGATTATGATAACAGAAAAACCTGCATATTATAAGTTGATGCCTAATGGCCTGGTTGTTCAAAACACAAGAACCGAGCATGTAGAACAATTGGAGGAGCTTCAAAAAATCATATTTCCCACGCTATCAAGTGAGGAGCATATCAGGGCGGTACATTATTTACGGCACCTGGAAGTTTTTCCTGAGGGGCAGTTTGTAATAACCGATAAAGACCATGTTATAGGCATGACCACCACCATGCGTACCAACTTTGATTTTGCCAACTATGAGCATACGTTTGCCGAAACCATAGCAGGCGGCTGGCTTACCAACCACAACCCAAATGGCGACTGGCTTTACGGACTTGATATGGGTATATTGCCCGCGTACCGCGGCATGGGCCTGGCCAGGATCCTTTACAGGGCCAGGCATGAAATGGCCAAAACGCTGGGCTTAAAAGGGCAACTAACCGTAGGCATGATGAGCGGCTATGGCGCAGTAAGCGACCAAATGAGCGGAGAAACCTACTACGAGGAACTGCTCAGCGGTAAGCGCAAAGATCCCACATTAACCAAACAAATGAAAATAGGCTTTGAACCCATAGCCCTGATGCCCGAACATGTAAACGACCCTGTATGTGGAAATTACGGGGTATTGATAAAATTAGACATAAGTAAAGAGGTCTGAACCGGAATGCATTAATCAGAATTTTCCAAATTACAGAATTAAGAGAATTGCAATTCAAATTCGGGAAATTATGAAAATTCGAAAAATTCCGGTTCAGACAACAAATCGGTGAAATCATAAGATAATGAAATACATACAGTTAAAAACCCCATTACCCGGTCCTAAAAGCCAGGAAATATTGGAGAGAAGAAAAAACGCGCTGCCCGCAGGCTTAGCAAAATCAACAGAAGTAGTTGTTGAACGTGCCTCTGGGGCCTTGGTTTGGGATGTGGACGGTAACCAACTGATTGACCTTGCCGGTGGCATAGGCATGATCAATGTAGGCCATAGCGATCAAAAAGTGGTGGATGCGATAAAAAAACAGGTTGATAAATATATTCACACCTGCACCCTGGTCACCACCATGGAGCCGTATGTTGAGTTGGCTGAACTGCTAAACGAGATTACACCCGGCGACTTTAAAAAGAAAACCCTCCTGGCCAATTCCGGGTCCGAAGCGGTTGAAAATGCTATCAACGTTGCCAAGTATTATACCAAACGTAATTCGATATTATGCTTTGAGGGCGCTTATCATGGGCGTACCTTGTTGACGCTTAGTTTAACCAGTAAATATTCCCTGTTTAAAAAAGGAATGGGGCCATTTGTATCTGATATATACCGTATCGCAGCCCCCAACCTCTATCGTAAGATACAAGGTATGAGCGACGAGGAATACATCAAGTACTTTATTAAACAGCTGGATATCGCTTTTATATCGCAGGTAGACCCCGAATCATTAGCTGCCATTATTATTGAGCCGGTAATGGGTGAGGGCGGATTTATACCGATGCCCAAGGCCTATCTGCAAAAGATCCGCGAGGTGTGCGATCAATATGGCATCGTGATGATTGTTGATGAGATCCAATGCGGGGCCGGTCGTACGGGTAAATTCTTCGCTGTTGAGCATTTTGATATAGTGCCCGATGTGGTGGTAAGTGCCAAATCAATAGGTGCCGGCATGCCTATCAGCGCCACCACTGGCAGGGCCGAGATTATGGACGCCCCGCATCCGGGCGGGGTTGGCGGTACTTATGGCGGTAGCCCGGTGGCTTGTGTTGCAGCTATTGAAGCTATCAAAATTATAAAAAGCGAAAGCTTTTTAAACCGTGTTAACGAGGTTGGCGAACTGATGCGCACCACCCTTGAAAGCTGGAAAGAAAAATACCATATAATTGGAGATGTACGTGGTTTAGGTGCTATGCGGCTGGTTGAGTTTGTTAAAGATCGCGACAGTAAAGACCCGGATATGGATGTTACATTAGAGATCATCAGGGATGCGGTAAGCCACGGGTTGATCATGATCCGTGCGGGAATGTTCAGTAATTGCCTGCGTTTACTGCCGCCTATTGTAATAACTAATGAGCAATTAACCGAGGCGCTGAGCGTTTTGGAAGAAGCGATTCAAAGAGCGGACATCAAAAGAAAACAATGAGCATAAACGATAATGGATCAACAGGCTTTCTCCCTTTTCAAAATGGGTCTGGCAGCTTGTTGATTCATAATGCCAATATCCTTTCTTTTCATAATGGATTTGACAATAGTGCTTCCGATGCTATTGTGATTGAAGGCAACCGCATTAAGGCCGTGGGACAGTTCGATGAATTGCAGCCCTTCATTCAACCCGGCACACAGGTAATTGATGCGCTGGGTAAAACATTGATGCCGGGTTTAAACGACAGCCACATTCATTTGTGGAAAGTGGGCAACCTTAAAACCTTTATGTTGGATGTTCGTGGCGCCCAAAGCCTCGATCATATGCTGCAAATGTTGGATGACTACGCCCGCGAATACCCCAACGCAGCATGGATAACCGCCCGAGGGTTTAATGAAGCTGCATGGCATAGCGGGCAGATACCTACCAGGGCCGATTTGGATAAAGTGATAAAAGACCGGCCGCTTTATGTGATCCGTACGTGCGCGCATATTGCTGTTTGCAATTCAAAAGCGCTGGAGATTTGTAATATCACTTCGAACACTATAATACCAGATGGAGGTGTTATTTATATAGGCGATGATGGCAAGCCCAACGGTATTTTCTCTGAAACGGCGCTGGGCTTAATCACCAAAAACATCCCTCCTTATACAAAAGACGAGTTAAAGTTAATGGTACTTTCCGCACGGGAGGAGTTCTATAAATATGGCATCACTGCAGCAACAGACCCGGCGGTCGACCCGCTCCTACTTGAGGCATATTACGAAATGTACCAGCAGGATCAGTTAGGTTTCAGGCTAAACGCTATTCCTATAATCCTTCCTGATGGCGGCGATGCCCCCTATCCTGTTCCTGACTATTTCGGCTCGGACAATTTTAACGTGAACACGGTTAAGTTTTTCTCGGATGGGGGCTTAAGCGGTAAAACAGCAGCGCTAAAAAGGCATTATAAAAACTCATCCGATCAGGGGGTATTGCGCTTAAAGCGGGATCAATATATTTCACTATCAATACAAGCGTTACAAAAGGGTCTGAGCATAGCTACACATGCCATTGGCGATGCTGCCATTGAATTTGTAATTGATGTTTATAAAAATCTTCATCATCAGTTCCCTGCTATGGTTAACAGAATTGAACACCTGGGTTTACCCGAGGAAAAGCACTTGCTGGATATGCAGCAATATAATATTGCTACCTCCATGCAAACCATTTTTATAAGCGAGTTGGGTAAAAACTTTATCAAATATCTTGATGATGATTATCTTAACCAATGCTATCCTGTAAAATCGGTTTTAAAACATAATATTTTACTGGCCTTATCATCAGACGCGCCGGTGGTAAAAGAGCTTAACCCTTTTAAAGGCATGCAGGCTGCTGTTACCCGTACAGATAATGAAGGTAACGTGATAGCCGCACATGAAGGCATTAGCACAGCATCGGCGCTTAAGGCTTATACTTACAGTGCTGCCGAGATCAGTAAAACTCCACAAATAGGATCATTAGAAAAGGGCAAACTGGCAGATTTTATTATCACAGATAAAAACCCATTAAAAATGTCTCCAAACGAGCTAAGCATGCTCAATGTTGAGCATGCGTTTGTTGATGGCAAATGCGTTTATAAGAAACAATTGTAGGTAATTATAGGATGATTGCCCGTTTTAAGACGGTTAAGTGTGGTTATTTCACAACAGTAACCTCAATTCCTTTTTCCTGTAATATTTTCAGCATACCGGCACTTATTCCGCTATCGGTAATTATATGTTGAACCTGGTCTAAAGGGCAAATTTTTCCTAAGCCTCGTTTTCCAAATTTTGTACTATCTGCCAGTACAACTACCGTTTGCGCTGTATCAATCATCTTTTGATTTAACCTGGCCTCCATTAAATTAGTGGTTGTTAAGCCAATTTCGGGGTCTATTCCATCAACACCTAAAAAAAGCATGCTGCATGCCATATCCTGTAACATCGCCTCGGGATATGCCCCTGTTACTGATGATGATGAAGTACGCAGTTGCCCGCCTAATTGAACTACTTCTACATTAGGATGCTGCGATAACTCGAGCGCTACATTCAGGGCTGATGTGATCACCGTAAGCTGTTTGCCCGGATTAATTGACCGTGCAAGGGCCAGCATTGTAGTACCTGATGCAATAATAATAGAATCGTTATGTCCTATTAATGCTGCTGCTGCTATCCCTATCTGCTGTTTTTCTGGCGCGTTTAGTTTTTCCTTTTYGGCTACAGGCCTATCATTCGTATATGGATTACTTTTGGTAGCACCGCCGTGTGTTCTGAATAATAATTTTTTATCCTCCAAAAGCTTCAGGTCTTTCCGGATGGTAACTTCAGAAACATTTAATTCCTTACCCAACTCCTGTACGTTTACAAAGCCATCATCATCCAGTTTTTGCAGGATGATCTTATGCCTGTCGGTATTTTTATTCATAACAACCAAAATTAAGTAAAAAACCGATACCGGCTAAACTGAAACAAAAAATAAGTTTCGATTTATTTCGTTTACATTTCATTATTGTACATTTACAATGCAAACGAAATACAAAATAACAAAATGAGTGTTTTCAAAAGGGATTCAATTTTGCAATCCATAAAAGATAAGGATAAGATTTGGGACATAATTATAATTGGTGGCGGTGCTACCGGCCTTGGCGCTGCGGTTGATGCAGCTTCAAGAGGCTTATCTACCTTACTATTTGAACAAGCCGACTTTGCCAAAGGAACATCAAGCCGGGCAACCAAACTTGTACATGGCGGTGTTCGCTACCTTGCCCAAGGCGATATAGGTTTAGTACGTGAGGCCCTGCATGAACGTGGCTTACTATTAAAGAACGCCCCGCACCTGGTAAAAAACGAAAGTTTCATCATCCCTAACTACAGTTGGTTCGATGGGATATTTTACACCATAGGTTTAACTATATATGATCTGCTGGCAGGCAAGCTGGGTTTTGGCAGGGCAAAGCATATCTCAAAAAAAGAAACCATAAACAGGCTGCCCGGAATTGAAGATAAAGGACTTTATGGAGGCGTGGTGTACCATGATGGCCAGTTTGATGATTCAAGGCTGGCTATCAACCTGGCGCAAACAGCTTTGGAGCAAGGTGCTACCGTTTTAAACTATTTCAAGGTTACCGGGCTGCTAAAAGACAGCAACAATAAAATTACTGGCGTTAAGGCTACTGATGCAGAGACCGGCGTTACTTACCAACTAAAAGCCCAAACCGTTGTCAATGCAACCGGAGTTTTTGTTGATGATGTGCTTAAAATGGATGTCCCCGATAAAAAGCCCCTGGTAAGGCCAAGCCAGGGGGTACACCTTGTTTTGGATAGATCGTTTATGCCCGGCGAAGATGCGATCATGATCCCCAAGACCGAAGATGGCCGGGTCCTTTTTGTTGTTCCATGGCATAATAAGCTGTTGGTTGGCACTACTGATACTCCTATTGATAAACATAGCCTGGAGCCGGTAGCTCTTGACGCCGAAATTGATTTTATTATGCGTACTGTTGCCAAATACCTAAAAAAAGCACCCACCCGTGAGGATGTTTTAAGTGTTTTTGCCGGGTTGAGGCCATTAGCTGCCCCACAGGATGATTCATCAAAAACAAAAGAGATATCGCGCAGCCATAAACTCATTGTTTCTAAATCAGGGCTGATCACCATAACCGGCGGTAAATGGACTACCTATCGAAAAATGGGCGAGGATACAATCGACAAAGCGATAGAAGTAGGTAAATTAAAAAACAAGGTTTGCCATACTGCGGGTTTGCCGATACATGGCAGCAGGCCAAACCCCGACAGGAGTAATCACCTGTACGTTTATGGCGCTGATATTGAAAAGGTATTAGCCCTGGTAAACGAGAATACCGACTGGAAAAGCCGGGTTCACCCGGATGATGAATACACTAAGGGTGAGGTGATCTGGTCGATACGGCACGAGATGGCGCGTACAATTGAAGATATACTGGCCCGCCGTACCCGCGTATTATTTTTAAATGCCCGTTTAGCAATAGCCATGGCCCCGGAGGTAGCACGCCTTATGGCCGGGGAATTAAATAAAGATATTGAATGGCAGGCAGAACAGGTAAGCGCCTTTAATAAAGTGGCCAGAAACTATATATTAGCATAACCAATAAACCAATAATAAAAACCTGAATATGGAAGAGTACATCTTAGCCCTCGACCAGGGGACAACAAGTTCAAGGGCGATAATATTTGATCATGCGGGGCAAATCAAATCGCTTTCGCAAAAAGAATTTAAACAATATTTCCCTAAACCTGGCTGGGTTGAACATGATCCGAACGAAATCTGGTCGAGCCAGGCAGGTGTTGCAGCCGAGGCTACTGTTAAGGCCGGGCTCAATGGTAAAAACATTAAAGCTATAGGCATCACCAACCAGCGCGAAACCACTATTGTTTGGAACCGTGAAACCGGTGAAGCTATTTATAACGCCATAGTTTGGCAAGACAGGCGTACCGCGGCTTATTGCGATAAATTAAAGCAGGACGGGCATAGCGATATGATCCGCTCAAAAACTGGCCTGGTAATAGATGCCTATTTTTCGGGCTCTAAAATTAAATGGATCCTGGATAATGTAGATGGCGCACGGGCACAGGCAGAAGCCGGCAAACTGGCTTTTGGTACTGTTGATAGTTGGTTGGTATGGAAATTTACCCGCGGTACGGTGCATGTAACCGATGTGACCAATGCAAGCCGTACCATGTTATTTAATATCCGTACCCAGCAATGGGATGACGAGTTACTGCAACTGCTTGATATACCCAAAAGCATGCTGCCCGAAGTGAAACAATCCAGCGAGATCTATGGCGAAACTACTACCACCATATTTGCCAGCAAAATCCCCATTGCCGGTATAGCAGGCGATCAGCATGCTGCGCTTTTTGGGCAGATGTGTATTGATAAGGCCATGGTTAAAAACACCTACGGAACAGGCTGCTTTATGCTAATGAATATTGGCAATGAATTTATTGAATCAAAAAATAACCTGCTAACCACCATTGCCTGGAAAATTAACGGCGAAATCCAATACGCTTTTGAAGGCAGTATATTTATTGGCGGGGCCGTAGTACAATGGCTCAGGGACGGACTTGGCATCATCAAAACCTCGGCTGATGTTGAACAATTGGCCATGGGCGTTAAGGATACAGGCGGCGTATTTTTTGTGCCCGCCTTTGCCGGGTTAGGAGCCCCCTACTGGGATCCCGAAGCCAGGGGCACCATAGTTGGCCTAACACGGGGCACTACAGCAGGGCATTTGGCCCGGGCAGCGCTGGCATCTATTGCATATCAAACTATGGACGTGTTAAATGCAATGGAAGCTGATGCAGGCATGCAAATAAAAGAACTACGAGTGGATGGCGGCGCCACCGCAAATGATTTGCTGATGCAGTTTCAGGCTGATGTTTTAAATTGTAAGGTTATAAGACCAAGCATTGTAGAAACAACCGCTTTAGGTGCCGCATACCTTGCCGGTTTAGCGGTAGGTTTTTGGAAAGACATAGCCGAGATACAGCAGCTATGGCAATCTGAAAAGGAATTTATCCCCGGGGATAACCTGCAGGATATTAAAACAGATATTGAAGGCTGGAAAAGAGCAATCCATACTGCCCGGTGCTGGTCTGATAGTCAGCAACCTGTTCAGGTGATCTAAGCTGAAAACAGAATACATAAAGCTAAAAGCTAAGTCTTTATACCAATTGTGATAGATTGACGTATTTGAAATTATTTAATAGTCTTAATATAATTATTCAAACCTATAAATTCCATTATCATGTCTCCATTTATTGCCGAGTTAATTGGCACCATGTTACTTATACTTTTAGGCGATGGCGTGGTAGCCAACGTAGTATTGAAAGACACCAAGGGAAATAACAGCGGCTGGATAGTAATTACTACGGCCTGGGGCCTGGCTGTATTTGTAGGCGTTGTGGTGGCAGGTCCCTATAGCGGCGCACACCTTAATCCTGCTGTTACCATAGCATTGGCAATAGCAGGTAAATTTCCATGGGCCAATGTTCCGCTCTACATCGCAGCGCAATTTTTAGGCGCTATGATAGGTTCATTCCTGGTATGGGCTACGTATTACGACCATTTTAAACGCACCAATGAACCCGCTTTAATATTGGCTGTTTTTTGCACCGGCCCGGCAGTACGCAACTATATATCAAACATTACAAGCGAAATTATCGGCGCTTTTGTACTGTTGTTTACTATATTTTACATTTCGGGGGCCGAGATAACACCAACAAAAGTGCCCGTTGGCCTTGGCTCCGTTGGCGCTATACCGGTGGCTCTTTTGGTTTGGGTAATAGGTTTATCGCTGGGCGGTACAACAGGTTATGCTATTAATCCCTGCCGCGACCTCGGGCCGCGTTTCATGCATATGATATTGCCTATCAAAAACAAAGGCACCAGCGACTGGACTTATGCGTGGATACCGGTTTTGGGGCCAATTGCAGGTGCAGCTATGGCCGCGGGTTTATATCTGCTCATTAAGTAAACCCTCCACCCAATACAACCAATTGCCTTCTGTGATCATCAGGCGCGGTATAGCAACATTATTGTTATTATACCGCGTTTTTTTGTTCAAAAAAGCAGTATTTAAACTATGTTTCTGTCCATTTAAAATGGTAGCGTTGCATACAAGAGCGAAGCAAATGACCAATGACTACTGACTATTGACTACTGACTTATGTCCAAATCATTCGCTCCTTAAACTTTTCACCGGATTAGCCATGGCTGCTTTTATGGCCTGGAAACTTACGGTTAGCAGGGTTATTAAAATGATGGATGCGCCTGCAATGAAAAATACGCCCGGGCCAATATCAATACGGTATTCAAAACCTTGCAGCCACTTATTCATTCCCCACCAGGCCAGCGGAAAAGCGATAACTACAGCAATACATACCAGCCTCAGGAAATCCCTGGTGAGCATAAGCGTGATACTGTTAACAGACGCGCCAATTACTTTACGTACACCTATTTCTTTTTGCCGTTTTTGTGCAGTAAATGCAACCAGCCCAAACAAGCCCAGGCATGAAATAAGTATAGCCAGAAATGAGAAATATTTGGTTAAAGTTGAAACCCTTACCTCGGTTTCATATTGTTTTTGATATGCCTGATCCAAAAAACTATAAGTAAACGGAAAACCCGGATTATAGGATTCATAAAGGCGCTGTATTTGCGCAATGGTTTCTTTTTGCTGTGCCCCTTTAATCCTGATCATCATTTTATAATAAGGGCTGGCGCCCTGGGCAAGCAGTATGAATGAAGGCCTTACCGTTTCATGTAATGATTCGAAGTGAAAATCTTTTACTATCCCGATAACCTGGAAGTTATTACCTAATATTTTAACATTTTTACCAACAGGATTTTGCAAATGCATAGCATTTACTGCAGTTTGATTTAATATAACCTTACTACCTTCGGCTCCGTAGTTTTTTGAAAAAGCCCGGCCGGCAGCCATTTTCATGGCCATGGTTTCTATAAAATTAAACCCGCCAAAAAAGCCTTCAAAATAAACATCCCGGTTAGCCTCTTTACCATCCCAGCTAAGGCCGGCTGTGCCGTAATTACGCCCTACTATATTATGCTGTGTAAAACTGGCATTTACAACGCCGGGGAGGTTCTTCAGTTCGGCCGCAAATGTTTCCTCATTGCCTGCAAGTTTTCCCTCCGAATCAAACCTTATCATGTTATCCTTATTATAACCAGGTGTAGTATTTTGAATAAACTCAATCTGTTTATAAACCACCAGCACCGCTACAATCAGCATAACCGAAAGCGTAAATTGAAAAACCACAAGTCCCTTACGTGCAACCAGTTCGCCGAAAGATGAACTGAGCTGGCCTTTCAGGATTGCTAAAGGATTAAACTTCGAAAGGTACAAAGCCGGGTAACTGCCGGAAACCAGGCCCGTAAAAAGCGTTATGCCGATTAAGATCATGATAAGCCGGAAGTCGAAATTCAATTGAATTTCCTTCCCGGTTAACTGGTTAAACTGCGGCAGTAATAGCCAGGCAATTATAATTGCAAGTATCATTGTAAATACTGCCATCAGTAACGACTCTGACAGAAACTGGATGATCAGCTGGCTGCGTGCTGCGCCAACAACTTTCTTGATCCCCACCTCCTTCATCCGGCCCGAAGCTTTCGCTGTTGAAAGGTTCATGAAATTGATGCAGGCTATAAGGAGTATAAATATAGCTATAAGTGAAAACAGCCTTACATATTCCTCTCTGCCGCCTACCCTTGCCCCATGATTAAAAGTATTATGCAGGTAATTTTCTGAAAACCGCATGGCAAAAGCTGTTCTTGTGGTATCGCCGCTGTTTTTTGTTACCAGGTTGCTGATTTTTTTATTGAATGCTTCAATATTGGTACCTTTTTTCAGCATCACAAAATTGTGCGGACCACCATTATTCCAGGTTTTAACCCATCCCTGCACATCTGCCAGGTAATCAAACGATAATACAAAATCAAATTGCTGTGAAGAATGGGTTGGCAGTTTCTCAAATACACCCGAAACAGCAAAATCCTTATCGTGCTGAAATTTTATAGGCTTACCTATTGCATTATCTACGGTACCAAAAAGTTTTATTGCAAGCTCATCAGAAATAACAACATCATTTTTAGCGGCAAGTACCTTCCCGCGTTCGCCCCGGATCATTTTAAATGAAAAAATATTAAAATAATCTTTGCCTGCATACTGCCCTGTAGCTTTAATATTTTTTTCGCCGACTGTAAGGGTAAATTTTTGCCACCAATCTGCAGGAGCAACTGCTGCGGCATATAAAACGTCCTCGGGAATCTGGACCTTTAAAACCTCGCTAACAAGCCCCGATGACTCGTCGGTAAGCTGCTGACTTCCGCTTTTCCGGTTTTCCATAACCTGGTAAACCTGGTTGTCGTGTTCAAAAAACTTATCATAGCTTAGTTCATCATGCACCCATAAATAAATCAATAAAGTACAGGCTAACCCGGCCGAAAGGCCCAGCATATTAAGAAAAGTAAACTGTTTATCCTTCCCGAGGTTGCGCAAAGCGATCTTTAAGTAATTCTTTATCATGGCTTTAGGAGTAAGTAATTACAATATGTACTCATCAGGAGTAAAAACCATGCCTTATTTATAAATATTTGATTATTAATAAATTAAACCCATTTTCTTATTTCTTACTGTATCGAAAACGAACAGCCTTCGTTCGTTTTTATTGTATAGTTTTTGCCGGACGTGTCCGGATCAGGCCAATTGCCTATAAACACCTGATTTCTCCGGAGTGATTTTTATCAAACATGTGTCTTGCCCTAAAATGTGTTTACCTTTATTTTACCGACACAATACTTGCTTTTACCGACAATTTTTAATATTTTGCGGATAATTATTTCTTCCTGGTTATCAATTACTTATTTTTGAGTAACAATAAAATCAAACCTATGAACATTTTATCAGGAACAATCACACAAAACGCAGATGATAGCCTCAACACAACAACTATTTTTGGCGGAATAAAAAGAACTGTACTTTCAAAAGATTTTAAGGGTGGCAATGTCAGAAATGTATTTGGCGATACAGAGCTGGATTTTACCAATGCCGACCTTACCGGGACAGCGCTCCTTAATATTTCACAGGCATTTGGCCAGGTAACGATAGCTATACCTGCTGATTGGCGGATTGTAACAGACATTACGCGCATCGCTTCGGAAATGGATGATGACAGGAGTTATTTAGCCCGGACAAGACAATCAGATAAAATACTGGTGCTTAAAGGACTCTCGGTTTTTGCATCTGTTGATATTGTGCATAAACTGGATGAATAAGGTATTGCTAAATAAACCTCATTATAAAACTACAACTCTATAAATTCAATAAAGAGCTATATCCCGACATGGGTTTTCTTTCCTAAAGATTAACCTGTACTTTCAGCTGTGGGAATATCCTAAATATCTCTTAAAACTTCCTCGTTCTGTAACAATTATTCTACCTGCAACCTGTTTAGCCCCAACCTCCCTGCTTTTCCATAAATTAGGTTCATGAAAAACTTTAACACAAATTTCAACCTGAATATGTGGCACAAGGCAAGGCCATTTATTTTAGGTGCAATGCTCTGCTGCGGTTTTGCCAATGCGCAATCAACAAATCCTGTTATTAATAATATCATGACCGAAGAAACCAGCAACTCGCAGCTGGAAAAACTGGCACATGAGCTTTTTGATGGTATTGGGCCCCGACTGGTGGGCACACCGCAAATGAAACAGGCTAACGACTGGGCAGTAACCAAATATAAAAGCTGGGATATCCCGGCGCATAACGAAAAATGGGGCGAGTGGCGGGGCTGGGAACGCGGCATCTCACATATAGATATGGTTTCGCCGCGTGTAAAATCTTTAGAAGGAACTCAACTGGCCTGGAGCCCGGGTATGGGCAAAAAAACAGTTACCGCCGAAGTAATTATTTTGCCTGATGTGGCCGATTCCCTTGCTTTTCAGCAATGGCTGCCCAATGTTAAGGGTAAATTTGTGATGATCTCCATGTGTCAGCCAACCGGCAGGCCCGATTATAACTGGACGGAATTTGCCACAAAGGAATCCTTCGATAAAATGAAAGCCTCGCGTACCGCGCAAACAGATGCATGGAAAAAACGCATCAGCAAAACCGGCTTTACCAACAAAACATTACCTGTTACGCTCGAAAACGCTGGTGCTGCCGGCATCATCACCAATAATTGGTCGGCAGGTTTTGGGGTTGATAAGATCTTTGGCGCTTATACTAAAATAGTACCAACAGTTGACATAGCGCTGGAAGATTACGGCATGCTTTACCGCTTAAGTGAATCGGGCGGTAAGCCGAAGATCAGCATGCATACCGAATCAAAAGAACTTGGCGTGGTGCCAACTTTTAACACCATTGCCGAAATAAAAGGCATCGAAAAACCTGATGAATATGTGATGCTGAGCGCCCACTTTGATTCATGGGATGGTGGTACCGGCGCTACCGATAACGGCACAGGAACTTTAACCATGATGGAGGCTATGCGTTTACTTAAGAAGTACCATCCTCATCCAAAACGCACCATATTAGTTGGGCACTGGGGCAGCGAGGAAGAAGGCCTGAACGGTTCGCGCGCCTTTGTAGAAGATCACCCGGAGATAGTAAAAAACCTGCAGGCCCTGTTTAACCAGGATAATGGTACAGGCCGCGTAGTTAACCTGGGCGGGCAAGGCTTTGTGGAAGCAAAAGATTATTTAGGCCGATGGCTCGCCGCTGTGCCTGATACGCTAAAAAACCGCATCAAAACAAATTTCCCGGGCCAGCCAGGTGGCGGCGGGTCCGATTTTGCTTCATTTGTGGCCGTTGGCGCACCGGGCTTTTCGTTAAGCTCGCTTAACTGGTCGTACGGCTCATATACCTGGCATACCAACCGCGATACTTACGACAAGGTTGTATTTGACGACCTGAAGAATAATGCCATGCTGGCCGCAATAATGGCTTATATGGCCAGCGAAGATCCGGCTAAAACAACAAACACCAAAACCGAGGGTATTAAATGGCCGGTGCAAACCAAGGCTACCCGGCGGGGAGGATTGGATTAAGTCAACAGTTCTAAGTCATAAGTTGTAGGCCGGATTTGTTCTTTTTGGCATTGAACTTAAGACTTTCGACTAAAGGCTAACGTCAATTCAACATTGACACGACACTACATATTTATGAGAGCCTTTCAGCATTTGCTGAAGGGCTTTTTTATTTATGAATGTGCGTATTTAAACAAAACATTTCTTGTTTCTGGCGCTTATTAGTACATAAACCAATATCAAAAGTTATGAAACACGCATTTATTTTCGGGACTACCATATTCCTGAGCACACAGCGCACCCTTAGGGTGAATGATGGCGATAACAGCACCGAGTTTTTAAGAGTTTTATCATTTTATAATGAGAAAAAAAACCATGAGAACCTGGCGCTAAATATCGATGCGAATATTTCAACAATGGATGGCCATGCTTTAAACATCGCGAGTAACAGCGTTGCCGACAGAACAGACATCCGCTTGGAGATCAGTAAATTCCGAATTAAAGTATATCAAACCGGTCATCACGAACCTGTGCTGGATGTTTACCAGCTTGATGAACATGAGTATCCCGGCTTATCCAGTCATATCCTTAACGAAATACATGCCCAGCTGCCAGATAAGGTGTTAACTATTAAAGGTAATTTTAAAGTTGGCAACACTCATTTCCTGATCGAGAACGAGAAAATGTTTGTTGATAACAATGGCTATGCCAATGGCGTGGTGAATGCCCATCATGGTATTATACTATCGGCCGCTTATCAGGATTTAATGCGCTAAATTATAAAGCTAAAAGCAGAATACACAAAAACCAATGTCAATACCAGGGAAATCGCTTTTAAAATATCTGAATGGCAATTTTGGCTGAAGCCGCTTTTTGTTCCTTCGCTACCGTCCCATAAATGGGACGGCAATGAACTTTTAGCTAGTTTATTAAATCATTGCCGTTGGGCTTCAGCCAACGGTTAAATTGGTAGAAATGAGTTAGGGCTTTAGCCAAAAAATATTATAGATATTTAAAAGCGATTTCTGTGCGGGGAAATAACTATATAATTTTTTCCAAAATTATATAGTTACCTTTTTCTCCAAATTCAGTAAAGCCCATCTTTTTACATGCATTCAAAGCTGTTTTATTGTTCGCTTTTATTTCGGTAAGGCATCTGTTAAATCCTTTGCGCATCAAATCAACCAGGCAAAAATCAAGTAACCTCCTTCCATATCCCATTTTTCGCATCGACGGTGAAACTACCGCCATTGATAAAAAAGCGAGCTTGTTTTCATAATCATTTGCATAATAGGCTAAAAACGCAAGCAAAACATCGTTTTCCATTACAGAGATTATACATCCCTTTTCAATGATTTTATCGATATAAGCATTTAAATCATCAAGTTCATACGTTCCGCTGCCATCATTGATCAGCGGATACATCATATCATAAATTTTTGATTTCATTTTTAAATTGGGCTTTAAACACAATTTATACTTATTTTTTTGTTCGATAAAGAAAAACAAGCGAATGCACACAAATTGTAAAGTTTGTACTGTTTTTAAAAAATACATTTTACAGATTTGGAACCGAAAGCCGAAAAGGGTGGAAAAAAAGGCCTGTCATGCTGGCAATAAAATTTCGCGAAATTCTGAAGGGGGATGACGTTTTAAAAGGTTTGTCATCCTGAACGGAGTGCACTGGTGTCCGGTAAACCAAAATCGTAAAACTTTTACCGGACAGCCGGTGTCGAAATAGCTGCGATATTTTCAGCAAAAAACTTTTTATAATGCTATAACGCAACCATAAGCGGTCAAATGCCAAGCATATCGATGTTTTGAATAAATTTTTACCGGACAGCCGGTTTTCAAAAATGGGCACACCTTTTCATTTTTCAGGGGGCTTACTTTCAAAAAAGCAATAAAAAAGGCCCTTTTGAGGCCTTATGTAATGTTTTCTAATATCAAACGAACTTTTACCGGACAACAGTGAACGGAGTGAAGGATCTATTCGCAGACGGTACAGGGCGAAGAAGCATGGCGAATAATAGATCCTTCACTCCGTTCAGGATGACAAAAAGTTTTTTTGAAAACAGGTAATAGGTAACGATAGTGAAGAATGACAAACCTTTTACTTCAATTCCTTCACCTTTATACTCCTGAAAAACACTTCATTTCCATGATCCTGCAATAACAAATGTCCTTGAGGGGCCTCGCCAAAGTTTTTCCAGATGGTGTATTTACTCATAGCAACCAGGTCTTTGTAGGCTTTTGAGCCGCGTTCGTATTCCAGCACTTTAACACCATTAAGGTAATGTTCCACATGGTTATTTGGGTATACAATCACCCTGCCGGTATTCCAGGCGCCTATCGGATGAACAAAACGATCTTTCTTATTGGCCTTTATCAAGTCATATAATGAAGCTAACGTCCTGTCGCCGTCACGGCCGAGCTTGGCATCGGGGTGTAACTTATCATCCAGCACCTGGTACTCCAAACCAATGGCCGAGCCGCTTGTAACTTCGCTCAGGGTAACAAAATATTTCACCCCGCTGTTAGCACCAGGTGTCAGCTTAAAATCAAACGACAGGTCGAAAGCGCTGAAATTATCATTGGTAACAACATCACCACCGCCCGATTCTTCTTTACCGCTTGATGGCAGCACATGCATTGTTCCGTTGGCCACTTCCCAGCCATGACCCGGAAAGGTTTTAAGGGTTGCGCCATGCCAGCCTGTGTTGGTTTTACCATCATACAGTAACTTCCAGCCGGCGGCTTTTTCTGCAGGTGTAATGCTGTTGGGCTGCAGGTTTACCACATACACATTTTTAGGGAACGGTTTTGATTTTAAATTGGTGGTTTGCAGGTTGAAATTTTTGAAGTACACTTTTTTGCCTGCCTGCTTTTCGTCGCTCACGGCGTGTACCTGCAAGGCTATAAATCCTTTTGCATCAATAGTATCCACCACATCGGCAGTAGCAATACCATTTACCCAGGTTTTCATTTCGTTACCAATACACTCTATACGAATATGGTTATACTCTCCTACTTTAAAGGCGCCTTTTGCAGCGGCATTTAAATCCAAGGGGTAAAGCCAGTCGCGGCGACCCTCGTCATATATACCACCTGTCCACTTACGGTCGGATGGATCGATCTCGAGCTGCCGGCCATAAACCAGGCCCTTACCATCATGACCGGCAGGGTTGTAGTGACTGCGGGTTTGCACGCCCGAGTTACTTAAGTTGCTTTCAATTTTGGCATCAAGCTCCAATATAAAATTGCCGTATTCCTTTTCGGTAACCAAAAACGTGTTGCCGGAGTTTAAAACAGTAGTGCCTACTATGGCTCCATCCTCTACCTTATAATCGGCTGTACCGGCCAGGCGTTTCCAGCCTTTCAGGGTTTTACCATCAAATATTTTGGTTTGAGCCTGGGATAGTGTGGCTGCACTTAGTAAAATTACTATTGGATAAATGTATTTTTTCATGTTATGATATAGTAGATGTTTTATGCAATTGACAACTTATAAGTTTTTAAGGCTTACACCTTCACTTCCCAACCCTTTTCGTACTCCCTGCTCCAAAGCTTTTCGGCCTCCGGATCATTAAGGATATGGCCATTCCCGGGGTTGATGTGCAGCACCCGGTCTACCCGGTAGGATATATTTCCTAACTGCGGCAGCAGGGTTGATTTAAAACCGATCTCGATAGGGCAATTCAGCGGGGCTACTCCTCTAACCCCATCAATAAAGTTTTTAAAATGGAAACCATCCAGCGCTTCGGTGGGGCTTACTTTATTGGTTCCATCAACTTTGGTATCGTCTTTAATGTCTTTTATAAGCTTGTTATCACCATCATAAACCTGGTAACCGTTGCCGCTGCCATAAAATAGTGTTCCTTTATCGCCGTAAAATACTACCCCACGGCTCAACTGCTCCATATTAAAGCCGTTGCTGCTGCGGCTTTCCCATTCGGCAGCGGTATTGTTAGGGAAATTATACAGGATATTTTGCGTATCGGGTGTTTGCCAGTCGTCGTTAAAATGAAACCGACCGCCTGTTGAAACTACTTTATTGGGATAATCAACACCCAAACCCCAACGGATCACGTCAAGCTCATGGGTGCCATTGTTTAGCGCCTCGCCGGTTCCCCAGTTCCAAAACCAGTGCCAGTTATAGTGAATCAGGTTATCCTGGTATGGCTTCCGTGGTGCCGGGCCCTGCCACAAATCATAATTTAAATTAGCTGGCACAGGCACCTGTTTGCCATGGCCAATGCTTAGCCTGTGATTAGTGTACCATCCTTTTGCATAATAAGCACGACCGATAACGCCATCATGCAGTTCTTTAACCATGGCCTGCACATTTGAAAATGAGCGTCGCTGACTCCCCATCTGCACCAAACGATTGTACTTTTTTGCTGCTTCAACAGCCATTTCGCCTTCATGAGGGTTATGGCTACAGGGCTTCTCTACATATACATGTTTACCCGCCTGGCAAGCCATGATGGTTGCCGGGGCGTGCCAATGATCGGGTGGGGCTATAACAACCGCATCGATATCTTTTATCTCCAGCATTTTTCGGATATCGGTAATACCTTTAGGTTTTTTACCTGTTATTTTATAAATCTCGTTGATGGTTTTATCAACCACATTTGAATCTACATCGCAAATGTACCCTACCTCTACATTGGGTATCTTAGCATAGCTTTGGGCCAGGTAAAGGCCACGGCTATTGGTGCCCATCATGCCTAAAACAACTTTTTCATTAGGTGACCCTTTAAAAAATGACGCTGCTTTTGATACCTGGGATGCAAGCAGGAAACTGGTTCCGGCAAGTGACGTAGTTTGAATGAACTGCCTGCGGTTGAGCATGGATAAAATGGCTAATTGGTTTATAACACATTGCCCGGCGGGCAGCGTTGGCAAATTAGCTAAGTTTTGTAAAGGCTCGAAAAAAACAGTCGCTTTTTTTTAAAAGCAATTGTAATTTAACTGTTACTTTAATTTCACAAGCCTGTAAATAGCCAGAGGTTGTTTTGAAAAAAGATAAGGTTTAGGTTTTGCAGCAAACATTAACATTAACCGTTTGCCATGTAAAAGTAGGCAACAGGGTTTGTTTTGGGATTAGTATTTATACGGGATTTGATGCGTTTTTATACGTGTTTTTACGTAATTAAAGAGTGGTTATTCCAAACACCATAACCCATGGGTATGAAACCCATGGTTATGGTGTTTAAATTTATACTGTTATTAGTATTGTATCGGCGGAGGTATGAGTTTAGGATTTTGGCGTTGGTGCCAGTATGGATATATTGGCGGCAAATCGCTGGCGGCATCGAGCTTTTTAACCTGATCGGTAGTTAAGTTCCAGCCAATGGCGTCAAGGTTTTGTTTTAGCTGCTCCTCGTTACGTGCGCCTATAATGATGTTGGCTACGGTTGGCCTTTGCAATAGCCAGTTAATTGAAATTTGGGCTACAGATTTACCTGTTTCTTCGGCAACTTCATCCAAAGCATCAACAATGTTGTATAGGCGATCGAAGTTGGTTGCGGGGCCATGAGCGCCGCCTTGTACTGTTCTTGAATCTGCAGGGATTGGCTGCCCTCTCCTGAATTTACCACTCACTTTGCCGGATGCCAATGGGCTCCAAACTATGGTACTCACATTTTGATCGATGGCTAAAGGCATCAGTTCCCACTCAAACTCGCGGTCTAATAACGAATAATAAGCCTGGTTGGCCACATACCTGCTCCAGCCATAACGCTCAGATACCGATAACGATTTCATAAGGTGCCAGCCCGAAAAATTTGAACAGGCTATATAACGCACCTTACCGCTTGTTACCAGGTCGTCAAGCGCGCGCAGGGTTTCTTCAACCGGGGTTGTGGCGTCAAAGCTATGCATGTGGTAAATATCTATATGGTCGGTTTGTAAACGTTTCAGGCTATCTTCTGCCTGTTTTACCAAATGCAGGCGCGATGAACCATAATCGTTAGCACCATCACCCATAGAAAGCGTAGCCTTTGTGCTGATGAGCACCTCGTTACGCAGACCTTCCAATGCCTTGCCCAATATTTCTTCAGCTATTCCCCTTGAGTATATATTCGCGGTATCAAAAAAATTCACACCTGCATCAAGGCATATACTAATCAGTTTTTTGGCCTCATCAACCTGCGTATTGCCCCAGGCTTTGAAAAATTCGTTGCCACCGCCAAAAGTGGCAGTGCCGAAACTTAAAACGGGCACTCTTAAACCCGATGCTCCTAATTGTCTGTATTCCATAGTGTAGTTTATTTAAGCAGAAGGCTTAAAGCGAAAGGCTTAAAGCTTTTGCTATGTATACAAAGCTAAAATTTATGTTTGCGAAGAGCGGGTTTTATGCATCATCATTTTGTCATTTGTAATTTAGTCAGGTAGCCGCAACAAGGAAAAACGCCAGCCGTCTTAACTCTTGATTCTTGACTCCTGATTCTATCCCAATCCAATCAGGAACACTTCTAAATAGCAAATAGGCTATATAAAGGCTCTCCCATTAGTTAACTTTGCGCCAAAATTTTAACGTATGGCAACAACTAAACTTACTATTAATAACAACGGATCTGTAAAAATTGAAGGCGATTTTGAAATTGTAGATATGCAGGGCGAAAACTACGGTTTACAAGGCAGAACTGTGGTTTCTGTTTGCCGTTGTGGCCTGTCGGCAAATAAACCGTTTTGTGATGGCTCGCACAAAGGTCATTTTGAGCATAATGCAATTGCATTTGATCTGCCTCCTAAAAAAGTTTAATAACGGTTAATCACCATATTATAAAGGGCCTGCTGTTAAATACCGCAGGCCCTTACTTTTACAGTCATTTTACCACATTTTTTGTGGATTTTTGGGCAAAGGATCATGCGGTATTTTTTTCATATAGGTTATCATGGCACAAAGTATAGCGGCTGGCAAAAACATGCCGGCGTTGTAAGTGTGCAGGCAATCTTTGAAGCCGCACTAAGCAGGCTTTTAAAAACCCAAATAGCCATTAACGGCTGTGGCCGTACTGATGCTCATGTGCATGCCAGCCAGTTTTTTTTTCATATTGACGTAGAGCAGGAATGGGATTTTGACCTGTTTTTCAGGCTGAATAAAATTTTGCCTGATGATATCGCGGTATTTGACATTATCCCGATGCAGGGCCTGCCCCACGCCCGGTTTGATGCTGTGCAACGCTCTTACGATTACTTCATTCATACCTATAAGGACCCGTTTTTAAGTGGCTTTAGCGCGTTATACCCCGAAACAAATTTTAACATTGATGAAATGAAAAAGGCGGCGGCCCTGTTGCCGCTTTATAGCGATTACCGCGGCTTCTGCAAAATGCCCGATAGGATTGAACATACTATCTGCAATGTGAGTTCGGCCGGGTTGTACGTAGATAAAACTGGCGACAGGCTGCGTTTTAACATATCCGCAAACCGTTTTTTAAGCAGGATGATCAGGATCATCATTGGCCGCCTGCTGGAAATTGGCCGCGGGGAGATGAGCGTTGACGAATTTGAGGGTTACCTTATCAGCAGGCAAACGCCAAAGATCATTATTCCTGCCTATCCGCAGGGTTTATACCTGTCAAAAGTGACTTATCCTTACCTTGATATTCCGGCCCGACCTACCTTTTCGGGCCTGCTGCAAAAGGATGATGATGCGGTTTGGCACTCCATATAATATTGAAGAAACACTCCCCTCTTGCCTCCTGATTTTAATATCTTGACTCCCGGTATGGATATAAGCGGTATTTTAGGTAATTTCGCACTCTCAAATATTATTTAATAAGGTTCTCAGATGGTGTGGTTTGAAAAATTGAAGCTGAAAAAGCAACTGGTTAAGTCGGTAAATGAAGCTGGTTTCACAAACCCGAAAGAACTGCAACTAAAAACCTTGTCGAGAATAGTTGGTGGCCAGGACATTATCGCCATAGGTTATGAAGGCAGCGGTAAAACTACAACCTATGTTTTAGGTGTGTTAAACCGCTTTAATTATGCACCCGAGGGCGTTCCGCATGTATTGATCCTGGTACCCGAAAAAGAAGATGTATTAAGCGTAATTGAACAATTTGACCTGCTTAATAAAAATAAATCTATTAAAATTGTTGGACTGTATGTAGCGCCGGGCATAGAAGCACAAATGGATGCGTTGGCCGATGGCGCCGATATTGTTGTTGCCACTCCCGACAGGGCAAGAGCCATTTACCTCAAACTTGCCCTTAACCTTAATAAGGTTGTTCTTTTTGTAGTTGATGATGCCGACGAGATGATTAAAAAAGGCATGCAATTACCTGTAATTGAACTGGCTAACAGCATTGGCAAAAGCCAGAAACTGGTATTTACCGAGGTAATGCACAGCAAACTGGAAAAAATGTTGGCGCCTTTTATGCATGAGCCTGCCATCATCGAAGTTGAAGCATTGGCAGAAAAACCGTTAGAAACACACCCGCAGTTATTATATAACGTACCAAACTTTGGCACCAAACTAAACCTGCTTAATTTGTTTATGTACGATGAGGAGCTATTTACCAAAACCGTTGTGTTTGTAAATACCCGTGCCACAGCAGATAAAGTTTATAAAAGCCTCCAAACCCGCCTGCGTAGTGCCGTTGCCTATTTAAACCCACAATTTTTTGATAGCCCCGGTTTTAAAAGCATTGAAGACTTTAAGGCCGACGAAGGTTCAAGGGTATTGTTGGTAGCTAATGAAAATGAAGAAACCATTAACCTTACAGATATCCCCTTCCTGATCCATTTTGACCTGCCGGCAGAAAAAGAGATCTTCATTGAGCGCATCACTAACCATTTACCGGATAGTGAAAACGAAACCATGGCACTAACCTTCGCTACCGATCTTGAACTTAGCCAGGTTAAAAAGATTGAACAGGCCATTGGTAAAAAAATATCCATGGCAGAGCTGCCCGAAGAATTAATAATTGAAAAAGATATAAAAGTTAAAAAGGAAGAGAAAGCGCCTAAGTCGAACCCCGATACTCCTATAGCGGGCGCGGCCTTTCACGAGAAAAAAGCGGCTAACTCAAAAACTTACAACTTTAGTTCGGGCCAAAAGGCTAAAATGAACAACAAGCGCAAGCACTAATTTTTTTTGGTAAAGTAGTGTATATACATGTCTTCAACCTTTTTGCGGGCCCAGGGTGTTTTGCGCAAAAATTTAAGGCTTGATGATATGCTGGGATCATCCAGGAAGCAATTGATCCTTATCTGGTAACCAAGTTCGGCCCAACCAAAACGGGCCACCAGGTCGTTCAGTATCGTTTCTAAAGTTTTTCCATGAAGCGGATTATTTACTTGTTGCGGCATATGCAAAGGTAAATAAATATGTTTTACATCTTTTCACCTTAAGTAGCCAAAGTGTTAAAAGAGCACGGGGCTTTTGAGTTCGTTTTCCCGGAAACATAGTGTAAATTACAAGGTATTTTATTAATTTAACCTGCGCTAAAGCATAACTAAATTTATCTATCCCCGTTTAAATATATTTGACCGGCAATACCAAATAATTACTTAATTTCTAACGTCAAAGTTGTATGCACAATATACCCCATTTAATAACATCCTGATATCAATGAGTGGCTATAAGTTTTACCTGGTTTTATTTTTTCAAGCTATATCATTATCAGCAATTGCCCAGGATCAGCCTATTCATTTTCAGCACATTGGCAGTAAGGAGAACCTTTCAGAACTTAATGTCAATTCCATGATCCAGGGTAGCCGCGGCTTTATATGGGTAGGCACGCGCGACGGCTTAAACCGCTACGATGGTACTAAGTTTAAGATTTTCAGAAACAATATCAATGATAATACCAGCATCAGCAACAATTCTGTAAACCACATTGTTGAGGATAAAAATGGCGATATCTGGATAGCCACCAGCGGCGGCATTAATAAATACGATCGCCAAAAGAACCGCTTTTACCGTTATCTGCACAACGACAAACTACTAAACAGCCTTACAAACAATTTCACTGTAAATGTTGCCCTGGATAAGGATGGCAATTTATGGATAGCTACTTTAAAAGATGGTGTTGATGAATATATCATCAGCCAAAACAAATTTGTTCACTACAAGTACAACAAGGATGATCCACACAGCCTGAGCGACGATCACGCCAGGGTTATTTATGTAGATGGTAAAAAAAATATATGGATAGGTACCGCATCCGGCCTAAATCTTTTTAATCCTAAAACCAAAAGTTTTACCAGTTTTAAACATGATGAAAACGACGACGGTACCATATCTTCCGACAGAATAACCAGCATTTTTGAGGATAGCAGCCATCGGCTATGGGTTGGCACCGGGAACGGGTTAAACTTATATGATGCCAATACGCTAACTTTTAAACATTTTAAAAACATTGCCAATAACACCAATTCGTTACCCTATAACGGGGTACAATGCATCAGCGAAGACAGTAACCATAATTTATGGATAGGTACTGAAAACGGCGGACTTAGCATTTTTAATTTTACCGAAAGCAAATTCAGTAACCACACCCAGGACGATATAGATAATAGCAGTATCCCCAGCAACTCTGTTGATGTGATATTGAAAGATAAGTTTGGCAATATGTGGCTAAGTACCTTTGCATCAGGTATCAGCTTTTATAAAAAGACAAATGAAAATTTTACCCAATTTAAACACAGCTCACGGCCCAACAGCTTATCCAATAATTTTGTACTAAGTATTACCGAAGATAAAAATCATAATATTTGGGTTGGCACTGATGGCGGCGGACTAAATCTGTTTGATATAAAAACAGGAACATTTAAAGTTTATCGTTTTGATGCCCGGGATAAAACGAGTATAGGGGGCAATAATAACCTGGCCTTAAAAGAAGATGACAAAAATAATTTATGGATAGGTACCTGGGGCGATGGTGTAAGCGTAATGAATCTGCAAACCCGTAAATTCAAAACATACAAACACAATGAAAACGACTCTACCAGCTTAGGCGGCGACAACGTATATGCTATAACAACCACCCTTGATCATAAAATATGGATTGGCACGCTTGGACAAGGGCTTGATTTATTTGATCCTAAAACAAATAGTTTTATTCATTACAGGCATAATGCAAGCGATCCTCACAGCCTCAGCAGCGATAATATTAATTCGCTTTTAGGCGATTCGAGAGGTAATCTTTGGGTTGGCACCAATGATGGCGGCTTAAACCTTTTTAACGCAACAAGCAATACATTTAAAACTTTTAAATATGATGCATCAAAAAACAGCTTGAGCAACAATTCTGCTCTTGATCTGTTCGAGGATCATTCGGGGAACATATGGATATGCACTTATAATGGTTTAAACCGTTTTGATCCTAAAACAAACAAATTTACAGTTTATAAAGCCAGGGATGGCTTGCCTAATGATTACGCTTATGCCATAAGGGAAGATAATAACAACAACCTTTGGATAAGCGGCAACAATGGCCTGTCAAGATTCAACCCGCGGACAAGAAGGTTCAGGAATTTTTCTACTGATGATGGTTTGCAGGCCGATGAGTTTAAACCCCACTCCGCTGTAAAAAGTCATGATGGCACTTTATATTTCGGCGGAGTTAATGGATTCAACATGTTTGATCCTGATAGGATAACCCAAACCGTTTATGATCCTCCGCTGCGGTTAACCGATTTCCAGATATTTAATAAAACTGTTCCTGTAGCCCAAACCGATGATGATCCCTCACCGTTAAAAAGGGATATTACTGAAACAAAATCTATTACTTTAACCCATGAGCAATCGGTTATTTCTTTTGAGTTTGTATCACTGGATTTTGCCCAGGTTAATAAAAAAGAATATGCATACCAGTTAGAAAACTTCGATAACAACTGGAACTATGTGGGCACAAAAAATACTGCCACGTATACCAATTTACCGGCAGGCGACTACACCTTCAAGGTAAAAAGTCGCAATAGCGATGGTAAATGGTCAAAGCACCAACTTAGTTTAAATCTCACCGTTTTACCTCCTTTCTGGCTTACCTGGTGGTTTATTTCGGCTACAGTATTGCTTGTCCTTACTTTAATTTATAGCCTTTACCGGTGGAAAGTAAACAGCATAGAAAAACAAAAGCGTCTATTAGAAAAACAGGTTTCTGAACGTACTGCCGAGGTTTTATACCAGTCGGAAGCATTAAAAAAACAGTCGGGTGATCTTCAGGTTCTAAATTCCGAACTGCAGGCACAATCTGAGGAGTTACAGGCCCTGAACGAAGAGCTGCTATCACAATCAGAAGAGCTTGAACTTCACATGACCCAGGAAAAAGAAGCCCGCGAAGAGGCCGACAAAGCTAACCAGGCCAAAAGCGTATTCCTGGCCACCATGAGTCATGAGATACGTACGCCTATGAATGGCGTAATTGGCATGGCTTCACTTTTAAGTGAAACGGGGCTTAACCACGAACAACGCGAATACACAGATACGATTATATCATGCGGTGACAGTTTGGTTAACGTTATCAATGATATTCTTGATTTTTCGAAGATAGAATCGGGCAAAATGGATATGGAGAAAGAGGATTTCGACCTGCGCCATTGTATTGAAGATGTGCTCGACTTGTTTTCGCCTAAAGCATCGCAACAAGGCCTTGAGCTGGTTTACCAAATAGATCCTGCCCTGCCCAACCAGGTTATTGGTGACAGCCTTCGCCTTAAACAGGTGATTAGCAATTTAATCAGCAATGCCCTGAAGTTTACGCAACAGGGTGAAGTATTTATAAAGGTTTTCCTTTCAAAAACCCATAGTAACAGTGATATCGAGATAGGTTTTAGTGTGATGGATACCGGAATAGGCATCCATGAAAAAAAGATATCGAGCTTGTTCAATGCATTTTGGCAGGCCGATTCATCTACTACGCGTAAATATGGCGGTACTGGCTTGGGTTTGGTTATCTGCCAGCGTTTGGTAAAACTAATGGGGGGTGATATTTGGGTAGAAAGTGTTTACGGTGAAGGATCGGTATTTGCGTTTACTATTAACGTGGCGGTAAGCCAAAAGCAATCTAAATATGTACCGCTGGTATTTGATACTGCCATATTGGAAGGCAAAAAGGTATTGATTGTTGATGATAACAAAACCAACCTTTTTATCCTTAAAACCCAGTTAGAGCAATGGGGGCTGATTACTATAACCGCCTCGTCGGCAGCCGATGGCCTTGTATTACTGGCTAATGATAAAGATTACAATCTTATCATTACCGATATGGAAATGCCCGGGATGGATGGTGTTGTTTTTGCAACTGCTGTTAAAGCCCAATATGCGCAACTGCCCATTATTATGCTAAGCTCTGTTGGCGATGGTTCAAAAACAAAATATCCGGGGCTGTTCTCGGCAATATTAACCAAGCCGGTTAAACAAAATCAACTCGGTAAAAGCATCCAGGCCGAGTTGAAAGGTGATAGAAATCCACCCGAAACAGAAACTAAAGCTGTAAAACTGCTTGATGAAAAATTTGCTAGTGAGTTCCCGCTCAATATTCTGGTTGCCGAAGATAACCTGGTGAATCAAAAACTCATCAGCCGCATGCTAAACAAGCTGGGGTACGAATTTGCACTGGCCGAGACCGGGCTTGAAGTATTGCAAAAATTAGATGAACAGGATTTTAACGTAATATTAATGGACATCCAGATGCCCGAAATGGATGGCTTTGAAGCAACCCGCTCTATCCGCGAGAGCAACCGTAAACTACAGCCATTCATTATAGCCATGACCGCAAACGCGGGCCCCGATGACCGCGACCAGTGCATTAGCGAAGGCATGGACGATTACATTGCCAAACCCATGAAACCAGAAGGTTTGATAACAGTTTTGAAAGCCGCGCATAAGATGATGAGATTGGTGGGTATAAGCAAATAATATTCCCGCCAGGTTAGTGTACCGTAACTCACGAGTATAATGCTGCAAGCTCGCGTTAAATGATAAAACCTGGCGGCAGTTGAAATTTACCAATACTTCTACCCCATCAATTCCTTCATCAGTTTATCAAAGGCCTCTTTCATTTCGGCCAGGTCTTGCTCTAATTTGGCAACACGGGCTTCAAGGCCACCGGATGATCTGACGCCTAATTCTTCCATTTCATCATCGTCGCTTATTTCGGGGATACCAGCTAACAGGTGGGCATAGCGCTGCTCTTTTTGTCCGGGGCGTTTAGGGAGTTGTACGATATAGGGCATAGCCGGGTCTGCCAGTTTCTCCAGCATTTCCTGCACTTCCTCAATGGATTCAAACTCATATAACCTGCCCGAATTGGTATTCAATTCACCCGGTGTTTGCGGGCCGCGCAATATCAGCAGGCAAATTAAAGCCACCTCTGCCGGTATCACGGGGAAAACTATTGCAAAATTGTGTTTGTATTTAATGTTACGGATAGATCCCCCGGTTGCGGTCGATATCAGTCCGCGCCTTTTTAGCGTGTTCAGCGCCTCCGTAACCGTACTCTCATCATAGTTTACAACCGGCTTGCGTGATGTTTTCTGGTTACAGGCAGCAGTTAAACCATTGAGGGTCATTGGATAATAATCCGGTGTGGTTTTGCTTTTTTCCATCAGTGAGCCAAGCACACGCAGTTCGGCCGCGTCAAGTATGGGTAAAGTTTGTGGTGAATCCATGGCTAAATATAAGCAGCTTTTTATAACCGCAAAAAAATGTCGCTTATTTTTAAAAGTGTGGCCATACAACAGCTAATAATATAGTGCAAATCCGTTACTTTGTATAATAGGATTGAAGGGTAGCTTTTAGCTTTCGGCCTTCAGCTTTGGCTTAAAAACATGTCTTTATTTATAACATCACTAAATTCGGGGAGTAATGGCAATTGCTATTACGTAGGGAACGAGCGGGAGGCTATATTGGTTGATGCCGGCATATCATGCCGTGAAACTGAAAAACGCATGGCCAGGCTTGGCCTTTCCATGAGCAAAGTAAAAGCCATTTTTGTATCCCATGAACATTCTGATCATATTCGCGGTATACCGGTATTAGCTAAAAAGTTTAACCTGCCGGTGTATATTACACCTGGTACATTACTCCATTTGGGCAATAGCGTAAACCTGCAACTGGTTCATCACCTGCGCGAATTTGAAACGGTAACTATTGGTGAACTGGAAATAACATCTTTCCCCAAAGTACATGACGCTACCGAACCCCATAGTTTTATCATCAGCTGCCGCGATATTAAGGTGGGTGTATTTACCGACCTGGGGATTGTATGCGATCAGCTGATCCGCTATTTTAGCCAGTGCCATGCCGCATTTTTGGAAGCTAATTATGACGAGGATATGTTGGAGCATGGCGGATACCCTTATCACCTGAAAAGACGGATCCGCGGCGGTAAAGGCCACCTGAGCAATAAACAGGCACTGGCATTATTCATGACCCACCGACCAGCCCACATGACGCATTTGCTGTTATCCCACCTATCTAAAAACAATAACGATCCTAAATTGGTAGAAGACCTGTTTACCAGCTGCGCCGACGGGATCAAAATAGTAGTTGCATCAAGGTATGAGGAAACGCCCGTTTATTACATTGGCCATGCCGGTAATACCTTAGAAATAGCCGGCCAATTGGATTTGGGCTTTAATTCGTTGTAAAAAATTATTCTGTTGCCCTATCCTGCTTAAATATAGTGCTCAGCATTTCATATAGTTCGGGATGCCTGTGCTTCAATTCATCTGGCTTTTGGAAAAAATATTCGGCTACTACGGCAAAAAACTCCGCTTCGTTGGTAATGGCGTAAGGATTAATATCCGATTCGCCCTCTTCTATTTTACGAATCTCCTGGTGAATCATTTTAAGCCAGGGCAATACATATTCATGCGCCAGCAGATATTCAGGTACGCCATTGGTTGCTCCGTCACTTTTATCCAGCAGGTGCACAAACTCATGAATGGCTGTATTCTCCTTCCCTGCCCACCTGGAAAAACCTTTGGTTAAAGCAGCCCGCGACAAAATCATCTGGCCATTCATATATCCTGTACCTACCATACCCAGTATACTGCGGTTTTCGCCTTCAAACTGAAACTCACTATCAAAGGTATCCGGATATAATATTACGTTAGTTAAATTCCTGTACTCCCAATCCTTAAACCCAAAGATGGGGATCACCGCGCTTGAAGCTATCATCACCCTATCGGTATCATCAACTATAGTACCTACACCTTCAATAGTAATTCCGTTAAGAAATGTATTTATTTTCTGTTCAAATATTTGTTTGCCAGCTTCATCCAATTGTTGATAAAATTGAATGTGCTGCTCCAGGATTGATCTGTAACCGGCATTAAGCGAGACTGTTTTTGCCTTATTGCTTTTTAAAAAGAAATAAGCAACCAGGGCAAAAACAATAAAGGCGATTAAAATAAAAATCATATGGTAAATATCAGTATTATGTAGAAGCTAAAAGTAGAATGCACAAAGCTTAAAGCTAATAGATTGATTTTCAATCTTATTTAATCAATTTACTTAATTAATAGACTCCATATAAGTAAAGCAACAGCATAACCAAAGCAGCTATCAAAGTATTTAAAAAATTAACTGCATTATTGCTCATATAATGCTTTCGCTCCAGCAATGCCCCCATTACCGAATCGCTTAAATTTCCTGTTGTTCCGGCAATAACAATCCAGATCATGTTTAAACTCCATCCAAAGCCGATGGCGTAAATTACCGCTATCAAACAACTTCCTGCTATGCCTATCAATGTTCCTTCTAAACTAATCACGCCATCCAGTCCCCGTTCATCAGCCTTCAGGGTAATAATATTGTAGAAACGCTTACCATAAACCGTACCCAATTCTGATGACAGCGTATCGGCCGTTGCCGAGGCAAAGCTGGCAGTCATCATCAGCGCCAGTAAATGAGTGAGCTGAGGATACAGCAGCACCAATAATCCAATTACACCCGCTACACCCGCATTGGCCAGCACCTGCCCGGTTGTTCTGCCGCTTTTACGTTCTTCGGCAATAATAAAAGCTTGTTTTTTATTTTGTTGCCACGATGTAGCCGCCGATCCTAAAATAAAAAAGGTGGTCATCATGGCTATACCGGTAAAACCTGCACCTGTAAAAACAAAATAAGCTACTAGTCCCCCGGTTAACGCGGCAATAAAAGTTAGCTTTTTTGCTGTAACACTGTAAGATATGCCTGTAACAATGATAAGGGCCAGTAAGGTATTACTTGTGAACATAATAACCAAAGGTATTTATTGTGCCGGTAATTAAGCGTTCAATTCATACTTTTGCCCCAGCATGAAAGATATTTTAGGTCAGGCCATACACAATCATTATCACAAAAATCCATCGCACAAATTATGGATCAATAACCAATATGGCCCAAAGGAAGAAATGCCTATAGAAATTTACTTCCGTGATGAGGACGATATGCCCGATATTGAATGGCTTGCACTTAATGAGTGCCGGGGTGAAGTACTTGACATTGGCGCAGGTGCAGGCAGCCACGCCCTGTTGCTGCAGGAACGCCGCTTTGATGTAACCGCCCTGGAGATCTCGGCCCTTGCTGCCGCTGTGATGCAGGCCCGTGGCGTAAAAAAAGTGATCACTGCTGATATATTTGAATATAAGGACCGCAAATATGATACCCTGCTGTTACTGATGAACGGAATAGGCCTGACAGGAACACTAACAAACCTCAAAGTATTTTTAGTACATGTAAAAAGCCTGCTTAATAAGGGTGGGCAGCTATTATTCGATTCGTCGGATATTGCTTACCTGTACGAGGGAAACCTTCCCGATACCGGTAAATACTACGGCGAGCTCAGCTATCAGTATCAATATAGCCGGACAAAAACCGACTGGTTCCCATGGCTTTATGTTGATGAAAAAACATTGGCTGCTATAGCCAAAGAAGCCGGGTTTGAAATGGAAGTTTTACTGGAAGACGAGTATCAGCAGTATTTGGTGAGACTAAGCCCCCTCTAAATCTCCCCCTGAAGGGGGAGACTTTTAAAAATTACCAGGACTATTAACCGATTTTCTCATTATAGTTTTCCATATACTCCCTTGGTGAATTACCTGTTACCGACCGGAATACCCGATTAAAATTGGTGATGCTTTTAAACCCGCATTTATAAGCCACCGAAGCTATACTATCTGATTTATTAGCTGTAAGCATTTTGCAGGCTTCATTAACGCGCACCTCGTTTAAAAAGGTTATAAAAGTATTACCGGTATGCTTTTTAAAATAGCGGCAAAAGGATTCGGATGTCATAAAGGCTGCTTTTGCCACATCATCCAGCGTAATTGCCTGGGTATAATTTTGTATAATGTAGTTGTATATATTGCCTATCCGTATCCCCTCGCTATCGGTAATACCCGGCAAATTTCCATAGGATGAAAGTGGTTGCAATTGCTCGCTTATCCCGCTTAACTCTTTCATTAATTGAATAAATTGCACCAATTGGTCCCCGCCATTGGTATCTCTCAAACCGGTAAGCTTATCAACTATTTTATCAATATCGGCATTGGGCACTTTAAAACCCTGCTGGTGCTGATTAAGAAAAAGCTTATAAGCACGCATTTCGGGCAGGTCAAAAAGAGCAGCAAGTATCCCATCAGGATTAAAAAAAATACTTAATGCGCTTATAGCGCCTTCAGTTTCATTTTCAAAATACTCCGGGTTACTTTTAAATAAATGCGGCAGGTTGGCCCCCAATAAAAACACATCGCCGGGCCCAAAAGGATGCATGTTATTACCGGCAATGAGTGTGCCTTCGCCCTGCTGAATCCATGTTAGCTGGGTTTCTTTGTGCCTGTGCAGGTAGGGATAAAAATAAGGCAGGCTAAACTGATCGGCAATTACACTTTTATCGTGAGCAACAGGAATGGTAAACTGTAAAACCTTCATTTGGAATCCGCTTCAAACACAAACAATAGGCAAATATTACCATAAAAATTCAATTTAGCCAAATAAAGAGTTAATATTTGATTAAACCACCAAAGATCAAAAAAAATCCCCCGGCTCAAATTGAACCGGGGGATAAATATTTGTTGTTATGATTTTATTAAAAATGGAATGCCAGTTTGGTAAACATCCTCATACCATTAAAGCCCATTTGTACGGCATCAAAAGGACCTCCTGATTCACTATCACCCCATGATGACTTATGAGCGCCTTCTGTAACAGCTAAATCCGGATGTACGTTAAATATGTTATCTACGCCAACAGTCCATGATATTTGTTTGGATATTTTATAAGATACATATAAATCGGCAGTAGCTTTTCCGTGGAAAACAAAGTTTTCCGGAACAACGCCTTTGCCGTTATCCAAATCAACATAAGGATCCCAACCGTTGCCCGAAGCAGAAATGTTAGCGCCGCCCGGTCCGTCAGGATTTGCGCCTGGTACACTACTATAACCAAAGCCCTGTGTAGTCAGTTTGCCGTAATAAGTAATATGGCTACCTGCCGCAAATTTGCCATATCCGTATTCAAGACCTAAAGAGAACTTTTCGCGGGGGGCAGAGGCCTTTAAAAAGGCAGCCTCCCTTGTACTAAAGTATGCCTGCTGGTGTGCATAGGTATCGCTCAGCGCGGCCGGAATATTAACTTTATCAATAGTTAGCCCTTGTATGTTCCCGGCAAATAAGGCTGTAAACTTATTTTTACCCCATGACTTGCGATAATCTAATACTATATCAATCCCTTTATTGGTTGTATTTACTGCATTGGTAAAAAAGTTGGCGCTTGTTACGTTATTAGCTATCAGGTAATTTTTTATCGCGGTTACCGTGGTATCAAAACTACCGGTAATTACTATCCTGTTTTTAATTTTAATAATATAACCATCAACAGTTACATTAAAATCATGTGTTGGTTTCCATGTAAATCCTAAGCTGGTATTGGTTGAAGTTTCCTGGCTCAGTTTTGGGATCCCTACCTGGCGGGCGGCTTCAGAGTAATTTGGAATCAATTTGGCATAAACCAATTCGCCGGCAATAATATTAGTATTGGTATTACTAAAATTCATTTGCTGTAATGTAGGTGCCCTAAAACCCGTACTAAATGAGCCCCTTAAATTAAAGTTGTCGCTTACTTTATAGCGGGATGCCAATTTAAACGTGCTTACCCCTCCAAAATCCGAATAATGTTCAAACCGTGCAGCACCGTCAACCAGCCATGCTTTGGTTACATCCAACGTACCTTCTATATAAGCGGCTTCGTTAGTTCTGTGGGCGTTAACCTCGTCGGTAGGCTGATAGCCAGGATATCCCTGAGATCCGGAAGCCTTTGAAACACCGTTTAACAGGGCCCCACCATTTATATAGGAGTCTGGTTCTCCGGCATTCAGTTTATAACGTTCATACCTGAATTCGCCGCCGAAAGATAATGTTAATCCCTGGGCCACATGTTCAAAATGCTTGGTTACATCGGCGTTAGCTGTATTTTGTAAAAAGTTAAACCCTCCGTCGTCAAACCTGTTTTTAGTATATTGCTGCGGTAAAGGCAACGACGCATTAAAGGTTTGGTTACCCCAATAATGAAAATCATTATATCCTGTATTATTGCTCAAATCCCAGTCCCAGCCATCGCCCATAGTACCTTTAAAACCCAATGCGCCCGACATATCTTTTATATAAACATCTTCCTGTGGATTGTAATATACATTAGCTGTATCTAAAGCCCCCGGTGTAGGGTCGAAAACACGCATAATGCCCGGTACAAATATTAACTTACCATTTTCATCAGTAGGGAATTTTATATGATTACTTCCACTGCTCCACCTGCGTGTCCAGGCATATACATTTGAATGTTTATAGTTATAGCCACCAAAAGAATAAAAAGTGGTTTGAGTACCTGCAATAGGAATTTCCATATTATACATTCCACCACCGGATTTAACAGAACCATCGCCAAATGCTCTTCTCCAGGCATTAACACCTAAGGCATTTGGATTTGTATCCCAGTTGGTTTCGGGTACAGCCCTGAAAGTTTTACCCTGGTCCATAAAGTTGCCGCCAAAATTAATAAAGCCGCCGTTTTTTCCAATCGCCAGTCCATAATCCATGCCTAATGTAAAAGTTTTACCATCAACTTGGGAGCCTGTATAATATTGGGTTGGATCAACATTGTTCAGTGTATTGTATTTATGATCATAATAACCACTGCCACCAATATTTATATTCAGTCGATTTACATCTTTTTTCAAAACGATATTAATAACCCCCGCGATGGCATCAGAACCATATTGTGCCGAAGCGCCATCACGCAGGATCTCTACCCTGTCAATAGCTGCTTCAGGTATCGCATTTAAGTCGGTACCACTGTTGCCGCGGCCACGGGTGCCTACCTGGTTCACAAATGCCGACAAGTGACGGCGTTTACCATTGATCAACACCAATGTTTGGTCAAAACCCAGGCCACGCAAACTGGCAAAATCGATAGCATCAGACCCATCGCCGCCGCTTTGCTTATTATAGTTAAATGAAGGTACCGCCTGGTTCAGCTGGCTCATCAAATCGGGTTTTGCAGTAGTTTCGCCAATCTGGCTCGTCCTGAGCACATCTACAGGTACCGGCGAATCCATTTTAGTGCGACCACCGCCACGGCTTCCTACTACTACCACTTCTTTTAAAGCCTCCGAGGAAGTAAGCAGCTCCACATCCAGCGTCTTGGTTTCACCCGCGGCAAGCTGTACGGTTACTATTTTCTTTTCAAAGCCTATTGCCGAAAAACTTACCTGGTATGAGCCGGCTTTTAAGGTTAAAGTATACTTACCATCAATGTCGGTTGTGGTGCCTGCACCTGCCGGTAATACTTTTATAGTCCCGGCACTTATGGTTTTACCGGCACTGGATACGGTCCCCGTAAGCTTTTGCGCAAAAAGCGGGGAACAAAGCAATAAGAGTGCTCCAAAAAGAAAAAAGTGTAGTTTTAAATTCATTGTTCGTTTGATTGATTAACTAATTATGTTGATTGACCCACAAATTAGATTAATTTTCATAAAAAACATCAACATTTTATCAAAAACAATAAAATTTATTCAAAATCTACATCAATATTTCAACAAAAACTAAAAATACATTAATAAAATAAATAAATTAATAAAATATAGTCAACTTTTTTCATCATAAGTAAATTATACAATAATTATTGATCGATTTTTTTTCAATATAAATAAATTCTACAATATAAATC
>NZ_JBFUKX010000025.1:0-88002 GCF_056400605.1 Mucilaginibacter sp. P5_A4
CATTTCATGGGCTATCGTTTTGCTTTGTTTAATTATGCTACAAAAAATATAGGGGGAGCGGCCGACTTTGACTTTTTTCATATAACAGGTTCCATTTCATCGGAAAAATAAAGCGCATTAAATTAACACTTAACCACCTTTCATGAAAAAACTCTAAATTATTTATTAGGCATCCTGACATTAACAAGATGCAGTAAGCAAGAAATTGCTGATTTAAGCGTAAAACCAGTTATTACAAACACTAATAAGTCGTTYGACGCAACCAGTTACRTATTATTTACAATATAAATCTCCGATCGATGACCACAACTTGGAAAATTTTAACTTTTTTAATAGTATTTAGTTTTTGTACATCTGTAAAGGCGCAAAACACGAGTGTTGCGCTAACCCCCCCCATGGGATGGAACAGTTATAATTGTTACGGTTCGGCGGTTCATGAGGATGAGGTGAAAGCAAATGCTGATTACGTTGCGCAAAACCTGAAGGCGCATGGCTGGCAATATATAGTGGTGGATTTTTTATGGGATTTTGATAACCAACCTGGTAATATTTTTGAAGTGTTTCAAAAAAGACTTGAAGATGGCTCATATAGCCCCCGGCTGGCTATGGACCAATGGGGGCGTCTAACACCTAATATAAAAAAGTTTCCGTCGGCATTTGGAGGTAAGGGATTTAAGCCATTGGCTGACTATGTCCATTCGCAGGGGTTGAAATTTGGTATTCATGTAATGCGTGGCATCCCACGCCAGGCAGTATGGGCAAAATCACCTGTAATGGGCACTAATGGCATAACTGCTGATATGATAGCCGATACTAATTCAAAATGCCCCTGGATGAACCACATGTATGGCCTGGATATGGCTAAACCCGGTGCGCAGGCATACCTGAATTCAATATTGAACTTATATGCTGGTTGGGGCGTTGATTTTATTAAGGTCGATGACTTATCAAGGCCTTATAGCACTGCGGAGGTTGAAGGCTACCGCAAGGCAATTGACAATTGCGGCAGGGCCATCGTGTTCAGTACATCACCGGGGGCTACGCCTGTTGATAAAGCTGATAACGTAAAACAAAATGCTAACATGTGGCGGGTGGCCGATGACTTTTGGGACGAGTGGAATGCAGTATTGCAAATGTTTAATTATGGCAAACAATGGGAAGGCGTTGGCGGGCCCGGCCATTGGCCTGATTGTGATATGATACAGATAGGCAAGTTGTCAAAACGGGGCCCTGTTGGTGACGAACGTTATAGCCGTTTTACAAAAGACGAGGAGTATTCGCATATGACATTTTGGACCATCTTCCGCTCCCCGTTAATTTTGGGCGGCAACCTGCCCGAAAACAGGGAACAGGAATTGAAACTGTTTACAAATGATGAGGTGATAGCCGTTAACCAACATGGGACCGAACCGCGCCAGTTATACAAAACTAATGATGCATTGGTTTGGTATTCGCACGTGCCCAATAGCAAGGATATTTATGTCGCTTTATTCAACCTGGCGACACAACCGCAGGATGTTGATGTAAACTTTGTCCAGCTTGGGCTGAACGGAAGGGTAGCCGTTCGGGACCTTTGGGAAAAAGAAAATGTAGGTACCTTTAAAAAAGGATATAAAAAAACAATCAATACACACGGGGCCGCTTTGTTAAAACTATCGATGGTTAATTAAAGTTATCTTAGCGGTAATACACGCTCAAATAAAAAACTATAAATGAGGGTTTTAAGTTTGGTCTGTTTTTGTTTACACTTTTATCAGTTCGGGAAGGATATGTGGCTTACCGGATGCTACATAAAGTTATCCATGGCAAACATGTTCCTGCATTGGGTGCTGGCATTATGATATAGGGTTGTATGAGCGCAATGGGCTATCGTTTTGCTTTGTTTAATTATGCTACAAAAAATATAGGAGGAGCGGCTGACTTTGACTTTTTTTATATAACATATTCCATTTCCCCGGAAAAATAAAGCCTTAGGAATTAACGAACACAAAAAATGAAAAATATATCTTAATGTTATTATGCTTACAGCCCCGGTTATTTCCGGGGCGTAAGCTATCAAAAAACGGCATTAGATTTTAACGCAACCCTAACCTGGTGCGAAATTCGCCCAAAATGGATAGTCTCCTAAGCGACAGCCTGTAACAGCCTATATTTTACTGTAAGTTCAGGCATGGCGTATTATATCGGGTATGCCGAAGTAGATGGGATTGCAAATTAACCACAACCCTGCTGCATAGCATTAAAAAAACTATTGTAAAAGTTTAAAAGTCAACAATATCAGAGTTCACGCTATTCGAATAAAACAATGAAAATAAACAAACGGATATTATTAGTGTTTTTTACACTATTCCATTTTTTCCAAACATCCGGTTATGCCCAGGTAACTTTGCCAAAAGTGTTTGGCGATAATATGGTTTTGCAACGAGGCATAAATATTCCTGTTTGGGGTAACGCAACTCCGGGTTCTTTGATTGTTGCAACGCTTGGTAAATTAAGTACAAAAGCTGTAATTACAATGGATGATTTGATTTCAGTTAGTATTTGACTATCAGCCAGGCTGCGCTTCATATTAGATTTAGAATTTCGACTATGTTCACTAAAGTTAACGCAGAAAGGGCATTCAACCATGAACTCCCTTTCTGCATTTCAAATGAGATCGTCCAGTCTTTATTATTTAATAATGAAATTAAAACTATATTCCACCTTAACTAAGTATGTCTTACAGTCCTGATTTGCAAAGTCTATGAGCTATACATTTTTTCCCGTTAGGTCAGGCCAATTGATGAAAACTGGCGTGGCTTTGCCTGGATACCTTCCAATTAGTTTTACTCTTCGAATGCCATTTACAGTATTTCGAGCAGAATGTTATCAATTTATAAAATTGGGTCTCCCAATTCTGCAATTCCTCTTAAACTATCAATGAATTTATTAGAATTAAACCCATTGTGGGGAAGCTTTTCAACCTAGCGGTAAGAAAAAATTAACTGACTCGAGATTGCCTCTTTATTACAGATCGGCATCCAAGACATTTATAATTCGAATAATACCTCAATGCGTATTTGTAAAATGTTTGGGCAGCAATAAGGATGTATCACCTGGCTGAGAAAGTAAAATACTTTTCTCATCGAGTGTTTGTTTCAATCTTTTGTCGCCAATCGTATCCAACAGTTCATTTTTCAAATAAAAAAAGCGAATTGCATTGCCGGGTGATTGCCATTTAATTATTTTACAACTACAAGCTGCGTTTTGCGGCGTATTTATAATCTCCTCTATCCGTCCCCTTTTGCCTTGTTTGATGAAAAGCTCCCGTATGCCGATGATCCTGTTTTTTTTTCCCTGGTCAAAGTTCCAGGAAGCGGAGATGACGTCCACATAAGGCCTGCCTTCATCCAAACGCATCAATGATAGTTTAGGCGACTCGATGCTATCCCGGGCGTTAACGACATGCGAGTGAATAGAAACCAGCCAGGCTGCCTCAAACTGCATATAGCCCGCATGTTCGAAATTGGACCCGTAACGAATGAATTTGAAGTAACCATCCTGGTATTTCACATCCATGATATTAGAAACAATTTTATGGAATCGCCCAGCATCATACGTCCGGGCCTGCGGCGATCCGGTATAGCACAGCCAGATTCCCTCCAGGCTGTCGATCTCGGCGCTTGAGGGCCGGTAGGGCAAAATGCTTAAATCACGGAAGAGCTTTTTTTCCTTTGAATTTTCTTCAGCCCAAAGAATCCCTCCAACTAATAAAATACAACAAAGCAGGATTACAATTGCCCGATATGTTTTGATCTTTTTGGACAGCAATAATATACTGCTCTTTATAGGAAGCACGTCAACGATTGGGACTTCAACAGCTGCCGGCTCATCCACTAGCCCTGCATCAACTGGTTTTTGCGCAAAACCCTTTCTACCCTGTCCATATAAATAAATGTAACAGGCATCAACCAAAAATGGGCGCGGGTTCGACACGATCCCATTAATAGCATCTTTTAGCTGACCGCCGGTTATGTCATATTTGCGGAATGGGTAAATGGCAGACGCATTGTTTTCACCCGGCGGGTAATAATTATGGAAAAGCGTTTCACTGGTATTGGGAAGGCTGTTACTGATCTCGCTTAACATACGCGCCAGGTCTTCATAATTCTTTCTGTTCGTATTTCGTTTAATACCCTGGCCGGTTGCTGCCTCGTATTTCAGCACTACCTTTGTCAGCAGGTATACAATTTCGTCCTTTCCCGTTTTGAGCTTCATATGATTTTTAGCATTTCAGGTTTGCTCCCGGTTTCGGAAACGTTTCGGAAATCAAGCGATAAATTTATATACAATTCAGCAATATAAAAAAAGATGGAATTGAAGATGTAAATATAGATTTGTCATGCCTGATAAAACCAATTATGATGAAAAGAAAAACAACATTACTGCTTATGTTGGCAATTTGCTTTTATAACATGTATGCATTTTGCCAAACAGAAGATCCAATAAAAAGCGGTGAAGGCATTGCTGTCACCGCTACTGATAACGGAAAAGTCAGGGGCTATATTCATAACGGAATTTTTACCTTTAAAGGAATCCCCTATGCGGTAGCTGACCGGTTTACGGCACCACGCAAACCCAAAGCCTGGAATGACGAGCGAAGCTCAATGACCTACGGTCCGGTTTGCCCGACCGATCCGACTACGACAGTAAACGATACATTTGAATTTGCTTTTAACCATGATCTGGGATATGCCAATGAGCATTGTCAGACATTGAATGTATGGACACAAAAATTAAACGATGGTAAAAAACGCCCGGTGATGGTGTGGCTGCATGGCGGCGGCTTTACGGCCGGCTCGTCTATTGAACTGCCATCCTATGACGGGGAGAATCTGGCTAAGAAAGGGGACGTTGTACTTGTTTCGATAAATCACCGGTTGAATGTCCTGGGTTTCCTGGACCTTTCTGCTTATGGAGATAAATATAAAAACTCTGGAAATGCAGGTCTGGCTGATATCGTTGCGGCCTTGCAATGGGTAAAAGACAACATCGCGCAATTTGGCGGCGATCCGGATAACGTCACAATATTCGGGCAGTCCGGCGGCGGCGGAAAGGTAACCTGTATGATGAATACAGCCAAGGCGAAAGGCCTATTTCACAAAGCGATCGTAGAAAGCGGCAGTTATATCACTTCTTTTACTGAAAAATCCATTTCACAGCGCGTTGCGGCAGCTTTGCTGGATGAATTACATTTGCAGGCTTCCCAGGTCGACTCTCTGCAAAAAATACCCTATGATCAATTGAATGTCGCCGGTAACAGGGCGCTAAGAAAAGTAGGAACAGCGTTGAGAAAAGAAGGAAAACCGGCAAACGTGGGCTGGAACGCGGTATTGGATGACGATATGTTCCCTAATCGGCCGACCGATCAAGCCGCCATGGACCTTTCAAAAAATATACCACTACTGGTGGGTACCACTAAAAATGAGTTTGCAGCTTTCGCGCCGACCCCGAAGGGCCAGACCATAGAAGATCTGAAAGTTATTTTACAGAAAAAATATGGCGACCAGACCGACGCTTATATGGCAGCGGTGAAACAAGCTTACCCAAATACCAGCAAGCCGTTTGAATACAATGATATCGAATTCGGTTTTCGCTCATTAGCCATCAAACAAGCTGATCAAAAATCCGGGTTAAGCGGTGCGGCACCGGTTTACATGTACCTGTTTACCTGGCAGTCTCCGGTTAACGATGGCAGGTACAAAGCTATGCATTGTATGGATATCGCTTTTCAGTTTGATAATATACGCCGCTGCGAGGAAATGACCGGCGGCGGTAAGAATGCCTATGCACTTGCCTCGAAAATAAGCAGTGCCTGGATCAGTTTTGCCCGCAGCGGTAATCCCAATACGCCAGGTTTGCCAAAATGGCCCGCCTATACGTCTGCAAATGGCGCGACGATGATCCTGGATAACAAATGTGAAATGCGTGATCACCCGGATGCCGAATTGCTTAAAATAGTCAACGCTCCAAAAAAACAATAAAAATTATCAACGATGAGAAGACTCTGCTATGTTTTTGCGCTCGCCATGCTTTGCAGCCCCTTATGCTATGCTTCAAAGGTGGATACCGTTGAGATACCGAGCGCGGCCATGAATAAAACCTACAAGGCTGCTATCGCGTTCCCGGATAGTTATTACAAAACAAAAAAGGATTTCCCGGTACTTTACTTGTTGCACGGCGGCTTTGGGCATTTCAATGACTGGCTGCTCAAAACACCCGATAAGATGCTGGTGCGCAACCTGGCTGACCAATACAATATGATTATTGTGATGCCGGAAGGGGAAATATTCAGCTATTATATTGATAGCCAGGTTGATCCAAACAGCAAATTTGAAACCTATATTATCAAAGAGGTCATCCCGTTTATCGATAACAAGTATCACACTGTGAAAGATAAAAAAGGCCGGGTGATCACGGGCTTGTCGATGGGGGGTTATGGCTCGCTTTACCTTTCTACCCGCCATCCCGAATTATTTGCGGCGGCCGGGAGCATGAGCGGCGCACTCGACCCGAACATGACTACCTGGAACCTGACCCCGGAGCGGTTTAACGGTCTTACTAAGTTTCTGGATAAAATAATGGGGCCGATGACGCCGGATAGTTACCTGCCCTATTCTGTGGTAAATATGGCGGATCAAATCAGAAAAAACAGATTGCCCATCGTAATGGATATCGGGGTAGAAGATTTTCTGCTTGAACCCAACCGCGAATTGCACCGGCGCCTGGTATATAACCATACCCTGCATGATTATACAGAACGGCCGGGCGGTCATACCTGGGAATTCTGGCAGGATACCTTGCCTTACCAGGTTTTGTATTTTAGTAAACGTTTAAAAGCCAATGGCGTAATACTTTAATCCATGCTATCCATCCTCGGCTTTTTAACCATCTGTGTCTTTTTAGGGTTGATCCTGACCAGGCGCCTGTCGGTATTGCTTTCTTTAATCCTGGTACCGGTTTTATTTGCATTGATCGGTGGGTTTGGAGCGAAGGAGATAGGCGACATGGTACTGAGCGGGATCAAACAAGTGGCACCCACCGGCATCCTGCTTATCTTCGCGGTACTATATTTTAGCCTGATGATAGATACCGGGCTTTTCGACCCTGTCATAAGCGGCGTCATTCGCATTGCTAAAGGCGATCCGCTCAAAATCACTCTGGGTACCGCCATTTTGGCCATGCTTGTCCATCTGGACGGAGATGGCACCGCCACTTTTATGATCACCATCACTGCTTTATTCCCTATTTACAAAAAGTTGGGCATGAAGAAGCTGATACTCCCCTGCATCGTCGCGCTCAGCGTGGGCGTTATGCATTTGGTGCCCTGGTCGGGCACTGTAGCCAGGGCTTTAAATGTGATGAAAACTGACCCTGCGCATTTGATCATCCCCATCTTGCCATCTATGATCGGTGGAATACTTTGGGTGCTATTCGTGGCATTCTGGCTTGGCAAAAAAGAGCGTAAGCGGTTAGGCGTCGTCCACCTGGATTATGATCATCGCCAGGAGCTTTCTAATCAGCAAAAAGAAAGCCGCAGGCCGGCACTATTCTGGTTCAATGCTGTTTTAACCATTGTTTTGATCGCGGCGCTTATTTTGTCATTGGCTCCGCCATCAGCATTATTCATCATAGGTTTTGCGGTAGCTATACTGGTCAATTACCCATCCCAAGCCGAACAAAGAAAAAGGATACAGGCACATGCCGCCAATGTGTTTTCGGTTTCCATCATAGTTTTTGCAGCGGGGGTATTTTCCGGTATCCTTACCGGAACTAAAATGATCGACGCCATGGCATTGTCTATGGTTTCCATTATTCCCAAAGAGCATGCGGGTTATCTGCCGGCATTAGTCGGCGTTACCAGTATGCCATTGAGTTTGGTTTTTACACCTGATGCCTATTACTTTGGTGTGATCCCCGTTTTAAAAACTGCCGCGACACATTATGGAATAAATTCCATAGAAATAGGGCGAGCAGCTATTTTAGGGCAAATGACAACAGGTTTTCCGCTAAGTCCACTAACAGCTTCAACTTTTGTTTTGGTAGGATTATCGGAAGTGGAACTGGCAGACCATCAAAAATTCACTTTTAAATGGGCATTCGGTACAACTATAATAATGACTATTATAGCAATACTGACCGGAGCAATAAGTATATAAATGAAGCAGAAAGATAAAGTCCGTATAGGTTGTGGCGCAGGTTTTTCGGGAGACAGGCTCGAACCTGCCGGGATCTTAGCGGAAAAGGGTGATTTGGATTACCTGGTGCTGGAATGCCTGGCCGAACGTACTATTGCCCTGGCACAAAAACGAAAAGCAGCAGATCCTGCACAAGGTTACGACCCACTATTGGAACGTCGTATAGAATTACTGTTACCATTGCTCAAAAAACATAAAATTCGGCTCATTACCAATATGGGTGCAGCAAACCCTGCCGCTGCAGCGGATAAAATTATTGAAATTGCAAAAAGACAAGGTATCTCCATCAAGGTAGCCGCGGTTACCGGCGACGATGTTTTGGAGAACATAAGCGGCGATGAGGTTGCCATGGAAACAGGTAACCCCATTTCCATGTCTGGACAGGTCGTTTCAGCCAATGCTTATTTAGGGGCAGATGCTATTTTGCCTGCCCTGGAAACAGGTGCCGATATTATCATAACCGGCCGTGTTGCTGATCCATCTTTATTCGTTGCTCCGCTGATACATGAGTTTGGCTGGTCTTTGGATGACGAGGATATCATTGCCAAAGGAACTGTAATTGGGCACCTGATGGAGTGCGCGGGACAAATAACCGGCGGCTATTTTGCCGATCCGGTAAAAAAGCCAATAGAAAATATGAGCACATTAGGGCATCCTTTTGCAGATGTTCACCCTGATGGCAGCGCGATCATCAGTAAAGTTCATGGAACAGGAGGAAGTATAACTTTGGCAACGGCTAAAGAACAACTATTGTACGAGGTAACAAATCCCCATCAATATATGACACCCGATGTGTCGGCAGATTTCACCACAGTTTATTTGAAACAGGATGGAAAAGATCGTATCAAGGTGACTGGCGGCAATGGCAACAAGAAACCATCGACACTAAAGGTTAGTATTGGGTATAAAGGAGGTTTTACAGGAGAAGGCGAAATTACTTATGCTGGTGCAAATGCATTGGAAAGGGCGCATTTAGCAGGTGAAATTATTCAGCAACGATTAAAAAGCCAATTTCCTGATTTAAGGACCGACTATATCGGCCATACATCGGTTCATCCTTCTTCGCTTGCAAATGACTGTCAGCCTTATGAAGTACGTTTGCGCGTAGCCGGAAAGGGTGCCACAGCTGATCAGGCTGCGATTATAGGTGAAGAAGTGGAAGCGCTTTATACCAATGGGCCGGCGGGTGGTGGCGGGGTGCGAAAATACGTAAATGAGGTGATCGGTATAGTGTCGGTACTGATCGACAGGAACAAAATAAAACCATCGGTAATAGTGAAAAGTTATGGGCATTAAACTTTATGAGATAGCGCACAGCCGAGCAGGTGATAAAGGCAATACCTTGATTTTATCACTGATACCCTACAATGAAAAGGATTATGAGCTGCTCTGTAATCTGGTGACTGCGGATAAAGTGAAGGAACATTTCAAAGAGGTCATACATGGCGAAATTGTCCGGTATGAGCTTCCTAATATTTGTGCGCTGCAATTTGTATGCCTGCAGGCTTTGGCAGGCGGGGTTACTACCTCCTTAGTGATGGATACCCACGGCAAAACCTTAAGTTATGCACTGCTGGAGATGAATCTTGAATTGCCAGAAACTGCCTGATATTAGCTTTAAAACACCAACGCCACCCCGCTTTTTAGACCTTCCTGATAGTGTTCCTTATCAAACTTGTAAAGGAAGGGCGACCGATGCTTTCCTATTTTGCGGGTTTCGTCTAATTTAGTAACGATTTTAGTCAGCAACAGTTTTTTGGTGAAGTTACGATCATCAAGTGATTTACCCAATATGGTTTCATAAAGGCTGTGGATCTCGGGTAAGGTGAATTTCTCCGGCAATAACTCGTAGCCGATTGGAAAGTGGGCGATGTGCACCCGCAAAGCGCATAATGCTTCATTGATGATATGCCCGTGATCAAACATCATGGGCGGCAGTTCATTAACCGGCCACCATCTGGAATCTGCCTCCAGTTCGCCTTTCGTGGATTCTACTTTCGAAAACTCGGTAAGCGTGTAGAACGCTACGGAAACAAAATAGTCAAAGATCCATGAATCCGCCGGAAGCTCAAAACCTGTTATTTTCTTAATATGTTGGGGTGTAAAGCCATTATCGATTACACGCTGAGGGTTCCCGAATGAACCGAATTGCTTCAGGTAAAGACCTTTGATACCAGTGCGGTCAAAAGCAATTCTGCTGGCGGCATCTTCGATGGACTCTGTTTTTTTGATGTATCCACCCGTCACTGTCCATTTCTTTAAGGTGTAAGGTTGTTGCAGCAATACTTTCAATTCTTTTTCGTGATATCCAAAAATTACATTGTCTACAGCTACGTTCCTGAGAAATTGGTCGGAATATTCGGAGAAAGTGGCGAAGTCTGGGGGTATAATCATGATTCAAATTTGCTTTCCAAAGATACAAAAATTATTAATTCCGTTAAAAATACGGAATTAATTTGGATATGTGAAAGCGCTACCATACCTTTATTCCGTTTTTAATACGGAATAAAAATTATGAAAAGCATCCAATTCTTTTTTATCTTACTTGCCTTGCTTTTGTCAGTTGGAATTACCCGCGCTCAGGACAGCGGTGAGATATCATTTGACAACAATTGGCGTTTCAGAAAAGACACCTTAAATGGTGCACAAGATCCGGCTTTGAATGATTCGGGTTGGCGTATTTTAAACTTGCCGCACGACTGGAGCATTGAAGATCTGCCAAATCAAAAAGAAGGTGAAGTTCAGGGACCTTTTACCAAAACATCTGTGGGCAAAGCCGCGACAGGATTTACCGAAGGTGGGATCGGCTGGTATCGTAAAACTTTTACTTTAAACAATAATTACAAAGGAAAAAAAACATACATCCTGTTTGACGGCGTCTACATGGATGCTGACGTCTGGATCAACGGGCACCATTTAGGCAATCATCCTTACGGCTATACGTCATTTTCTTATGACCTTACTGATTATTTAACAACCAATGGCAAATCAAATGTAATTGCCGTACGGGCTAAGAATTTAGGTAAGAATAGCCGCTGGTATTCAGGCTCGGGTATTTATCGTCACGTCTGGTTGTTGGCTGTCAATCCAATCCATACAAAACTTTGGGGGAATTATATCACGACACCCGAAGTCTCAAAGGATAAGGCAACAGTAAAAGTTCAAACTTCGATAGAAAACAAATCATTAAAGCAAAAGACAGTAATTGTAAAACTCGATCTGCTTAATCCTTCAGGCCAGGTTGTGGCTTCACGAAAAATGCCTCTGACTGTTCCGGCTGATAGCAGCGCTGACTTAACTCAAAAGTTGATCGTTATCAATCCAAAACTGTGGGGATTGGATAATGCGTTATTATATAAGGCCAGGGTAACGCTGACCGCGGACAACAAAACAATCGATCAAACGATCACGCCTTTCGGTATTCGCAGCCTGCAATTTGACGGGCAAAAGGGCCTCCTGCTTAACGGACAAGTGGTAAAATTGAAAGGCGGATGCATTCATCATGATCTCGGCCCATTAGGGGCCGCAAGTATAGACCGGGCTGAAGAACGAAAAGTGGAACTGATCAAAAAGGCGGGTTATAATGCATTGCGCATGAGCCACAATCCCGCTTCGCCGGGTTTGCTCAATGCTTGTGATCGCCTGGGAATGCTGGTTCTCGATGAGGCATTTGATATGTGGGAACTACCTAAAAACCCCCAGGACTATCATCTCTATTTTAAAGATTGGTGGCAAAGAGATTTAACCTCAATGGTTTTGCGGGACAGGAACCACCCATCAGTGATCATGTGGAGCATAGGTAATGAAATTTACGAAGCCCCTGATACATCGGGTTACCGGATTGCAAAAAGACTATCGGATGAAGTAAGGTTACTCGATCCAACTCGACCCGTAACAGATGCCATTGTTTTCCTGCCACCGTATACCAAAAAGCCGTGGAAGGATTACGAGCCCCACGTGGCGAAACTTGATATCGATGGCTACAATTATTTCCTTGACAAATCTATCTACTTTCAGCGCGACAGTGCGACGCTTCATCGTTTTGAAACGGAGCGGGCCAAACACCCGGGAAAGCTGTATTTGGCAACAGAATATTTACCAAATGGTGCTTTGGAGAACTGGGACGAAACGGAAAAATACTCCTGGTTCCTGGGCGGCTTTTCCTGGACAGCGATGGATTATATTGGGGAGGCGGGAATTGGAAGATCAGTTTTGGTACCAGAGTCGCAGAAAGTGCCGCAAGGGATGATGGGAATGGGGCTGTTCTACCGGAATAACTGGCCGGTATTTAATGCCTATTGTGGTGATCTCGACCTGATCGGTAACCCGAAAGCGGCTTTATATTATAAGAATGTAGTTTGGAGAAACAGCCCAGTAGAACTCCTTGTACATCGCCCGATCCCTGAGGGACAGAAGGAAGTGGTGGCAACCTGGGGCATGCCGGACGAAATTAAATCGTGGACATGGCCCGGACAGGAAGGTAAGAAAATGCAGATTGACGTATATACGCGTAGCAAAACCGTAAAACTTGAACTAAACGGGAAAGTGATCGCCGGGCAGGCTGTTCCTGAAGGATCGATTACAGCGACATTTGAGATCCAGTACCAGCCGGGAAAATTGGTAGCTAAAAGTTATGACAATGGAAAGGAAACCGGTTCAAGCGTATTATCGACCACTGGGAAACCAACTGCAATCCGGCTTATTGCTGATCGTAAAATAATAAAGTCAAATCAGAACGACCTTTCATTTATAAGTGTCCAGATTGTTGACAACAAAGGCAATGTTGTTCCTTCAGTTGATGACACAGAAATCAATTTTAAACTTTCGGACAATGCGACGATTGCTGCTGTTGGGAACGGTAACCCATCGGATATGTCCAGTTTTCAGCAGCCGCATAAAAAGGCTTACCAGGGCAGAGCACAGGTGATCCTTAAGTCATTATCGAAACGAGGCCTTGCGACTTTAACAGCCTCGGCTCCCGGATTAAAAGAAAATACTATTCAAATACAAATCAATTAAACAAAAAAAATCATGAAAAAGTTAAGCTTCATTTTTACAGTAATCATCGGACTATTTATCTCCGTAAATGTTAATGCTCAAACCCAACCGGATTACTATCCAGGCAAGTGGAATGTCCTTGTGATGGGCACCCCTAACGGCGATTCTAAAATGACTTTCATTCTCGAAAGGAAGGATGGCAAGTTAACCGGCGCTGTACAGGATTCAACAGGTAAGGAAATAACTAAAATTACTTCTATAGAAGAGAAAGATAAAACCATCACGGCGGCGTTCACCATCCAGAGCTATGATGTTACACTTTCGCTTGACCCGGTAGATGACGATCATGTTAAAGGCAGCCTGATGGGGATGTTTGACGCTAAAGGAGTACGTGTAAAGGAAAATAAATAACCTGAATAATTTAACCATATTCCTAAGTAGTTACCATGAAGACTGTACAGTTTCGTCAAGTTATTGCCGTTGCCTTTTTATTGGTTGGCCATGCCGCATTTTCACAGGAAAAGTTACCCCAACTGGGGCATGCCCCGGTTAGCGAGATCGTTAAGTTAATGACACTTGAAGAAAAAGCGTCTGTAGTTGCCGGAACCGGCATGCGCTTCCAGGGCCACGGCGCTGTCATTGGAGAAGCAGACGGACGTGTACCGGGCGCTGCCGGAAATACCATGAACATTAATCGTTTCGGCATTCCGGGTACGGTTCTTTCTGACGGGCCCGCCGGAGTACGTATCGATCCTTTTCGCAAAGGCGATAGTACGAAATCCTATTATGCGACGGCCTGGCCGGTTGGCACCTTGCTGGCTTCTTCATGGGACACGGCTTTGATTAAAAAGGTTGGCGTAGGATTTGGTAGTGAAATTAAAGAGTACGGCGTAGATGTGATCCTGGCACCAGGCATGAACATTCAGCGCAACCCATTGAATGGCCGCAACTTCGAATATTTTTCGGAGGACCCCTATGTTTCCGGATATATGGCTGCGGCTATGGTAAATGGCATCCAATCAAACGGGGTAGGAACCTCTATAAAGCATTTCGCAGCCAACAACCAGGAGAGCAACCGTAATGCGGTAAATGCAATCATCAGTGAGCGGGCGCTTAGGGAATTATACTTGCGCAGTTTTGAGATCGCTGTTAAGCGGTCGCAGCCTATGACGGTGATGAGTTCCTATAATAAAATCAATGGAACATATACGTCTGAAAGCAATGACTTACTGACCAAGATACTACGTGAAGAATGGGGATTTAAAGGCATGGTAATGACGGACTGGTTCGGCGGTAAAGATCCTGTTGCTCAAATGAAAGCCGGAAATGACCTGCTTGAGCCAGGTACACCCGGGCAGCAACAAGCTATTATTGACGCCGTAAAAAATGGAACGTTAGAGGTCAAAGTGCTCGATCAAAATGTGGAGCGGGTATTATTGTACATCCTTAAAACTCTTTCGTTCAAAAAATATCAATATTCTAACACGCCCGATCTTAAGTCACACGCAACCTTATCCAGGAATGCGGCAGCAGACGGCATGGTGCTATTAAAAAATGACAATTCCGCTCTTCCGCTAAATAAAAGCCAGAAAGTAGCATTGTTTGGCATCGGATCTTACAAACCGGTGATTGGTGGAACAGGAAGCGGAGCCGTTGTGGTAGCTTACATTGTTGCGCTTGAAAAAGGCCTTTCCCAAATCGGCTATGTGCCCGATACGGCTTTGAAAACGATTTACGTTGCCCAGATCAAAGCTGACCTGAAAACACACCCCGAAAAAAATATGGTATTGGGCAGCCCGCATTTGGTGCCGGAGCCTGAATTAAGAGCGACAGATATCAGCTCGGCAGCAGACCAGGATGATATCGGTATTTTTACCATCAGGCGGAACGCCGGTGAAGGCGCTGACCGAAAAGTGGAAGATTTTTATCTTTCAGAAGCCGAGAAAACACAACTAAAAGCTGTGGGTGATGCTTTCCACGCCAAAGGGAAAAAGCTGATAGTTGTATTGAATATTGGTGGTGCCATAGAAATGAAAAGTTGGAGCAAAAATGTTGATGCCATTTTATTAGCCTGGCAACCCGGACTGGAAGCAGGAAACGCTATTGCCGATGTTTTGAGCGGAGGGGTTGATCCATCAGGCAAGCTGGCAACAACTTTCCCGGTTAAATATGAAGATGAGCCATCTGCAAAAAGTTTTCCGGGTACACCCGCTAACCGCCCGGTTGAAAGTATATACGACGAAGGAATATATGTGGGCTACCGGTATTTTAATACGTTCAGTTTAAAGACCTCGTATCCGTTTGGCTATGGCCTAAGCTATACCAGATTTGCCTACAGTAATCTAAAATTGAGTGCGGCTACCTTCAGCAAAAAACTAACTGCTACAGTTACTGTCACCAATTCCGGAAAAGTTGCAGGTAAAGAGGTTGTGCAACTTTATTTAAGCGCCCCGAATAAAACGCTTGACAAACCGTCAGAGGAATTGAAGGGATTTGGCAAAACAAGGTTACTTCAGCCTGGTGCATCACAAACACTCACTTTTACAATTGATCCTAAAAATCTTGCTTCTTTTAATACTGAAAAGTCAAGCTGGATAGCTGATGCCGGAAAGTATACCGTAAAGATCGGGGCTTCGAGCGAGGATATCAGAATGACTAAGTCATTTGCATTAGCTAAAATGTTGATCGTTGAAAAGGATCATAAAGCAATTGTTCCACAGGTCACCATCAATGAATTAAAAAATTAAAAAAATGACACCATCAAAAAAATTATCACCCAATATCCTCTTGCTTTTATGCGTCTGCGGATTTTCGTTATCAGTTCGGGGACAGCAATCGACAGAGTTGCCACAGTTGGGAAAGTCTTCTGTAAAGGAAGTGATTGCCGCTATGACGCTTGAGGAAAAAGCTTCGTTGGTTGTGGGCGGAGGACTCAATATCCCTCCTGCGATGAGGAAGAATAAAATGTTTGCTGGCATGGTTGCACAGCCGGGTACTTTAGCAGCAAATACGGTTAATCCCGTACCAGGTACTGCCGGAAACACGATTGCGATACCAAGGCTGGGAATACCCTGTATCGTGGTAAACGATGGCCCAGCAGGTTTACGCATGATAGGGGGCTTTGGGGGGCAGAAGTATGAATGCACGGCGTTCCCGGTAGGTACGTTGTTAGCATCAAGCTGGGATAAAGACCTGATCTTTAAAACCGGGCAGGCATTTGGCAATGATGTATTGGAATATGGGGTCGATATATTGCTCGCTCCTGGTATGAACATACAGCGAAACCCTTTATGCGGCAGAAATTTTGAGTATTATTCCGAAGACCCATTGTTATCGGGCTCGATTGCTGCCGCTATGGTAAACGGTATTCAGTCGCAGGGTGTAGGCGTATCCATAAAACATTTTGCTGCGAACAATCAGGAGACAGACCGTCAAACCGTAAATACGATTGTAAGCCAACGGGCACTTCGCGAGATATATCTCGAAGGTTTCAGGGTCGCATCCAGGGAATCACACCCCTGGACCGTCATGTCCTCCTACAATTTACTAAACGGGAGATACACATCCGAAAACTACGATCTGCTAACTACAGTATTAAGAAAAGAGTGGGGCTACAACGGGCTTGTGATGAGCGATTGGGGTGCCGGAAAAGATGCGGTTGCACAGGTGAAAGCAGGCAACGATCTGCTAATGCCCGGCCCTAACCAGGTTAGCACCATAATACAAGCTGTTAAAGATGGCAAATTGGATGAAAAAGTATTAGACAGAAATGTTGAAGATATCCTTAACCTTATTGTCAAAACTCCCCGTTTCAAAAATTACAAGTATTCAAATAAGCCTAATACAGTAGCAAATGCTGCAATGTCGCGAAAGGCAGCTACCGAGGGAATGATCTTATTGAAAAACACCGATAGCGCGCTTCCGTTTACCGAAAAAACAAAAAGTGTTGCACTGTTTGGCAATACCTCCTATCAGGCTTATTTAGGCGGTTCAGGAAGCGGCTATGTTGCCGTAGCTTATTCCGTAAACCTAATAGACGGTTTGAAGAACGCTGGTTATATAACCGACGAATCCCTGAAAGAAAAATACAAGACCTATATGACGGAAAATGCTCCCAAAGGTGGCGATATGATCGCGAACATAATGGGTGGCAAAAAACGTGCGTCTGAAATGCCTGTAACAGACTCGCTGGCTGAAGAAATGGCTGGGAAATACGATATAGCGATTTTTACAGTTGGGCGCAACTCGGGAGAGGGTGAAGACAGAAAATTGGATAACGATTTTAATCTTTCGAATGCGGAAACAGCTTCAATAAACACTATTTGCAAGGCATTTCATGCCAAAGGTAAAAAGGTTGTTGTAGTACTTAATATCGGCGGGGTTATCGAAACAGCAAGTTGGAAAAGCAACCCTGATGCCATATTGCTCGCCTGGCAGCCAGGTCTTGAAGCGGGAAACGCTATAACAGATTTACTCAGTGGCAAAGTAAATCCTTCCGGTAAACTGGCGCAAACGTTCCCTATATCTTATGCCGATGTTCCATCGGTGAAGAACTTTCCCGGTATTGAAGTTAAAGATGATTCGACCATAAAAAGAAAAGTGGTTTATGAAGAAGGTATTTATGTAGGTTATCGCTATTATAACACCTTTAAGGTGAAACCTGCCTATGAATTTGGCTATGGTTTATCTTATACCAATTTTACCTATAGCAACCTCAAATTGAGTTCAACTTCATTCATCGGCAAGATCACGATAAGTGTTAATGTGAAAAATACAGGAAAAGTTGCCGGAAAAGAAGTTGTACAGGTTTACCTGAAAGCACCCAAAGGAGATTTGGATAAACCTGCGGAAGAATTGAAGGGGTTTGCTAAAACCGGATTATTAAAACCAGGCGAATCGCAGACACTCACTTTTACTATCAATGCTAAAGACCTTGCTTCGTTCAACACAGACCAATCAGCCTGGGTCGCGGATCCTGGACGATATGAAGTAAAGATCGGCGCTTCCAGCGAGGGTATTAAACAAACTACATCGTTTACATTGAATAGAAGAACTATCGTTGAAAAAGTTAACAGGGTGCTGATGCCTCCAATGGCCGTTGCTGAACTTAAAAGCAAAAATCAGAAATAAAGAAAATGAAAGTTGAGAACAAAACGATAATAGTTACCGGAGGCGGCAGCGGTATGGGCCGCGAACTCGTACTGAACCTGCTGGCAAAAGGCGCAAAAGTAGCTGCGATAGACATCAACGAAAAGGCTTTGCAGGAAACTGCTGCATTGGCAGGTGACAGGAATGTAAATTTAAGCCTGTTTGTGACCGATATTACCGATAGAGCGGGGGTGGAAGGCTTATTAGAGAAAGTGGTCAACAAGTTTGGCGCAGTAGATGGCATTATCAACAACGCCGGTATTATTCAACCATTTATAAGAGTAAATGACTTGAGCTATGAGATGATAGAACGGGTAATGAATATTAACTTCTACGGCACCCTTTATTTGATTAAGACTTTTCTTCCACACCTGCTTACCAGGCCTGAAGCGCACATTGTAGACATATCCAGCATGGGCGGGTTTTTACCTGTGCCGGGTCAAACTATTTACGGCGCATCGAAGGCAGCGGTAAAATTGCTGACAGAAGGGCTGCATTCCGAATTGTCGGGCACGAATGTAAGAGTGACTGTAGTATTTCCAGGCGGTGTTAGCACCAATATCATGTCCAATTCGGGCCTTGCCGACCGACTACCCTCTTCCGCAGAAGGGGCGCAGAAGGTTCTTTCTGCCGATAAGGCCGCAGCAATGATTATCGCGGGGATGGAGCAGAACCGTTACCGGGTGTTAGTGGGCAAGGATGCTAAAATGTTGGACATCCTTTATCGCTTGAACCCTGCGTATGCGGCAGGACTGATCGCAAAGAAAATGGGTGCATTACTTTCCTGGAAATAAGGATAATTCATATTCGATCATTGGATACAAAGAACCCCTGCTTACCGGATGTGACCATTAATTAAATCAATACAAAATCGTAAGTTTAAGCATTGTTAGCTCAAAGCTGAACAAAGAAATCAAATGGGAAAAACGTTGAAAAAAACTACTCATAAAATAAATACTATGATCATTTGCAAAAATTGCGGTAGCCAGGTATCGGGCAATTTTTGTAGTAGTTGTGGACAACGGGCAGACACCCACAAACTGAATATGCATTTTATTTTGCATGATCTGCAACATGGACTGTTTCATTTTGATAAAGGGATTTTGTACACTACTAAACAGCTTCTGACAAGACCTGGTCACACTATCCGCGAGTTTTTGGAAGGAAAAAGAGTCAGGCATTTTCAGCCGCTATCCTTTGTTATTGTGCTTGCCACTTTTTATGGATTACTCTATCATTACTTAATTTTCGACCGCCTTCACGCGAGTCTAATTGAGCCCAGAAACGACATAACCAGGGCTTCCGGGAAAATCATTACCTGGATAACTGAGCATTTTGCTTTTGACTGTCTAATCTTGATCATAACCAGCACCTTGGTTTCCTTTGTCATTTTTAAAAAACGGAAATATAATCTTGCAGAACACCTCGTTTTGAATACATACTTAATGGGATTGTTTTTAATCGTTAGCCTACTCGTTTTTCCCATTGTTTATATTTTCGGTAACGCATTAACTCTTCAATATGGCATAGTTCAACAGGGTTTTCTACTCGTTTTAATGTGCTGGTGTTATTCCCAGTTCTTCAACAATACTTCGAAAGCTAAGATAATCGGCCTCACTTTAGGCGCCTTTTTGGTCATTTCAGTTCTAAACTTGGCTATTGGATATTTTGCCGGTTGGATAGTATCGCAATCTTAGGGACAGAAATAAAAAATGAAGTATTACAAAACCGACGATTGAAGATTTATAAAAATGGCTTCAATTGTTCATTTTATTTTGTGGCAAAGTGGATCCTCAAGGGGATTGGTCCTCGGAATTTCATTTGAGACTCGTGCCAAATCTGCAAACTAGTAATTAAATGGTTCGAGTTTAGTCCCGCTGGGACTTAAGGTAGATAGGAGAGCCCTATGGGATTCGAACCGTCATTAAGCAACTTTTAATTTCGCTTAAAATCCTTAATTGCTCTAACTAAGTTGTTCGAATTATGTCCAATCTGGGGATCATCAAAGTGTTCAATTCGCTCAAAACGCGCATTTGTTCGATGAACTGGTTCGAAATCTGCCCAGCTAATAATTATAACGGTAATGCCCCGTTGACTCTTACACACCCGGAAGATCTTTCGACAGCGCTTGCAGAGGAATTGCAAGCTGAAGGAAACGGCTTTGAAGTGAAGTACGTTGTAAGTGATGTTTCGACAGGAGAAGAGATAGCCGGGTTATTCGGTCAGACTATTGGTAAACCGGAACTGGTTTGGACACCAATCCCTGATGAACAATTAAAACAAGGTATGTTTGCCGGAGGATTGCCGCCGGAATTAGTCGGCCTGATCGTTGAAATGGGACAAGGCGTAAGGGCAGGCATTATTACCAGGGACTTTTTTGCCAGCGGTGCAAAGGTAACTGGTCAGATCAAGCTGGGACAGTTTGCTGAAGAGTTCAAAGCCGCGTATCTGCACGCTTAAACCTTATTTGTCAATAACAACTCACAAAATCATGGAAGCAAACAAAAGTGAAATTCTAAAGCCGGTTGCGAGGGTGCTGGAAACCATAAACGTTCCTATCGAAACTGCATTCAATTACAGCCAGCCGGTTCCTTTACAAAACATCTTTCGGGGATACAATAAATATACCGGCGATCGAAAAAACAAATGAAACAGAAAAATGGGCCAGGGCGGGTTTATCCCGCACGGTAACTTTTGCTGACGGCAACACAGCGACCGAAAATATGTTGTATGTAGACGCGCCGAACTATTTCTCTTATAAAATTGAGAACTTCACCGCTGGAGGGCTGAGCAGCCTGGTCGAAAGCATTGACGGAGCCTGGGTATTTATTGGTCTTGAGGAAAATAAAGTCCTCATCGACTGGAAATATATCATCACTCCGAAGAATGGTGAAGCTGCAAAAATTATTCAGGAGCACCTTTTGCCGGACTTTCAGGGTATTCTTGAACAAGCGATCAGTATCTGCAAAGAAAACCTGGAGGCCGGAAAAATTTGAAAGCGTATTAGCTTATATATGGTTGTCCTGCAAGCCGATTTTAGTTGATAGCCCCCTACTGGCTTTCGTCAAACGTTCGTTGGGACGTTTTTTTATTGCTTTTGGGGCTTTCTGAATCTGATTTCTAAAACATTTCCGTAAGTTAGTATCGGCTGTCCTGCTTTAAATGAACAGAGGCTAAATGTGAGTACTATAGAAAACAAGAAAGATGCTCCCACTAAATCATTTGCTTCTGCAAGTGCGTGGGAGAAATGGCTTGCTGCCAATCATGCAGAGTCAGATGGTATCTGGCTACGCATTTTCAACAAAGAGTCGGGTGAAAAAACCGTTACCTATGCAGAAGCACTCGACGAAGCACTTTGTTATGGTTGGATTGACGGTCAAAAGAAGAAATTTGACAGTGATTCCTGGATCCAGAAATTCACGCCGCGTCGGACACGTAGTATATGGTCTAAACGAAACGTCGAACATATTGAACGGCTTACGAACGAAAAGAGAATGAAAGCCGCCGGATTGGAAGCCTTTGAAGACGCAAAGAAAGACGGGCGACTAGCGGCCGCATATGATTCACCTTCCAATTCGACAGCCCCTGACGATTTTCTCAAACTCCTTAAAAAAAACAAAAAGGCAAAAGCTTTTTTTGACTCGCTGAACAAAACCAACAAATATGCAATCACCTGGCGGCTTCAGACCGCCAAAAAACCGGAGACCCGCGAAAAGCGAATGAACATTATCCTGGAAATGCTGGCTAAGGGCGAGAAATTTCATTAGGGAAAAAACGTGTTCGATGATGCCGTAGTTCTTTTCGGTCATCAACCGATTCATTTCCAAAATGTATAGCATTCACTTTGCTTATCGGCCGGCAATGATGCTCAAAAAATTCAGAACCTGACTTATGAAGTTCAAAACTTGCAGTTCGTCACCCAAGAGAGGGGATAACTTAAGCTAATCATTATTCCCGTTCCGTCACTTTTTACGGTGATTCACCCTCCGGTCTTTTGACATTAAGCATGGTGAAACTTTGTCAAACTGCTAACCGTTGATAGTGCTGATTGGGTTCCAACTATTTACAAGACGTAGTACGCATAACTCACAGACCCAATACCCACTGCACATCAAAAGCATCAGTCACTTCAATCAGACTATCCTCTTCATCATTCCTGATTGCCACGTCACGGCGGTCAGATCCTAATTTTTCGATAAGTACCTTTCTGTCATCAGCATTTTTACACGGCAGAAAAATTGAAAGATAATTTCCAATTTTTCTGCCCTCGTTGTGTACCAGATCCGAACCGTGAATAACTATACGATCAGAAACCAGGGCACCGCTAATAACAGGTATTTCTGTATAACCATGTAATTCCTTGTCAAAAGTTTCAAAATGCAGCGTGCCACCAAAGCAAGTCTGGTAAAACGTAAGTGCTTTTTTGCAATTTCCGGAAAATGTGATGAAGATCCCGCTGATCGATCTATCGCTATCTTGAAATAACATAATACAATAAATTATGCATCCGGTATTTCGGGTTCAACCAGCTTTTTCAATTTCTCCAGGGACTCCTGCCAGCCCAAATAACACATTTCAGCCGGAATGGCGTTAGGAATACCTGTTTGTACTATTTTAAGTTCCGTGCCGCAGGAAACCTTATTCAGCCACACTGTCGTTGTCATTTCCCCGGGTAAATCAGGGTTATCAAACTTCTCGCTGAACTTAATAAACTCATTCGGTTTTATCTCTACATATTCTCCGCCAAATGAGTGGCCGTTACCGGTACTGAAATTAATAAAGGTCATACGGAACTTGCCGCCTTCCTTAAAATCCATTTGCTGCACTTCGCATACAAAGCCATAAGGGGGTAACCAGCTAGAATAAGCTATTGGGTCTGCAAAGGTCCGAAATACCTTTTCAGGACTTGCCTGAATTACTCTGTGTAATGAAACCGTGTTATCTTTCATTTTTTTAAGTTTTTTGGGATTGATCAATAATTCTTCCTAAAGCTTTACACTCAATGATTGATGGCACTCATTAATCGTTCGTTAGTTTGGCCATGATCCCGGATCTTATCGTTATATAGGTAAGAGACGGCAAGAATACCCAGAAAGACCAATGGCATTAACATAAACCCAATATTTTGATCTACACATGTATGACTGATGAACGCATAGATCAAATTAAATGTTAACCCTGCATACGCCCATTCTTTTAACTTAGCCGGGGCATTAGGATAGGCAATTGCTATAACTCCAAGCACCTTGCAGATAATGAGCGTGTAAGCGAAGTAATCAGGATAGCCTAAAGGTTTTGTACCTGCAGTTACATACTGTGATGCAAACAGCATAGTCGCAAGGGGCATTACACCTTCCCAAAGAACAATGATCGTAGTAGCCACCCCAAAAATTATTTTATTCTTTTTCATGTTGTTAAAACTTTATTATTAATTATTTGATTCCACGTATTTCACAAAACTGTTTAAGATAGCCTGCCACCCTTGTTTCTGAAATTCAGGCTCATTCTCTGTTTCCGGATCAAAGGTTGTTACAAGCGTGGTTTTACCTTCCTTATCTGCAAACAATGTTATGGCGGTTCTGCCATCGGGCATGGTATAAGCTATTTCCTTGTGCAAGTCAACCTTATCATAAGTGCCTTCAAAATCAAAACCGAAGCTGCCATCTTTAGCTTCCATCCTGTTCTTAAACTTTCCGTTTAACCGAAGGTCGTTTTTGCTGCGTGGAGTGTGCCAGCTTGGGTCGGGAGTATTCCATTTCATAATGTCGGTTGGATTATTCCAAACCTGCCATACTTTTTCTACGGGAGCATTTACTGTGGCTTCTACCGTAATTTTTGTTTGTTTTGTCATCGTATGTGTTTTTAGTTGAAATTTATAGTACAAAGATGCTACAGGCTCCAAAATTTGGTCTGTTGTAAAAACGACAAATTAAGGGTAGGATTACGACAAGACATGCGTATCTTTAATTAAGATAAGTTTTATGCAAATTTCCGTTTTCGTTCCCCAGCATGGAGTAATAGAAGCTATTACACCAGCATTCAGAACCTTTCACACGGCCAATGAGTTTCTGACTGCATTTGGTAAAAAGCCCATATTCAAAGTAGAGTATGTGGGCTTAAATGAATATGTACCGGCCAACAATGGCGAATACACGGTAAAAACAGATAGGCTGCTCAAAGATGTTAGCCATACGGACCTGCTCATTATACCACCCACTTTCGGAAATACTGAGACAGGGATCCTGGCCAATGCCGAAGCAATACCCTACTTCAAAAAGCTCCATGAGAATGGCACCAGCCTTGCCAGTTTATGCATAGGGGCTTTTCTGCTGGCAGAAACAGGATTGTTAAATGGAAAGAAGTGTTCTACCCATTGGGCACATATAACCGAGTTTAAAGAAAAATATCCACTGGTAGAAGTGGAAGACGGTGCGGTCATCACAGAACACGATAATATTTATAGTAGTGGTGGTGCAAGCAGTTTGTGGAATTTAATACTGTATCTGGTCGAAAAATTTTCCGACAGAGAAACGGCTGTTATGATCTCCAAATATTTTGCCTTAGATATAGGCAGAGACAGCCAATCCCAATTCGCTATTTTCAAAGGGCAGAAAAACCATGGTGATGCCGGCATTCAAAAGGTACAGGCTTATATCGAAGAAAATTATGAAGATAAGATCACCATTGAAGATCTGGTAAATCTTATCAATGTTGGCCGCAGAACTTTTGAAAGAAGATTTAAGGATGCAACAACCAACACCCCAATCGAGTACATACAACGGGTAAGGATAGAAGCTGCAAAGAAATTTTTCGAAGCCTCGCGAAAGAATGTAACTGAAGTAATGTACGGCGTGGGTTATACCGATACCAAAGCATTCAGGGATATTTTCAGGAAGATAACGGGGCTTACACCGATAGAGTATAGAAATAAGTTTGCAAAGGTTGCGAATGAGGTATAATTTGCCGATTCAAAGAATGATGTAAGCAACATCAATACGGAGATGGACTTCCTAATTTGCAGAAAAAATGATAAGGCCGTGCGGTGGAATGAATATTTAGCCGGATAAAATTAGGTTTTCAATATGCCAAAGTTCTTAGATCCTGCAAAAAGGGGTTCGAGAAGTTTCGCATACGGGCTTTCTACTGAATTTAAAGGTTTATAAAATGAACCCGTAGAGGAATCGAATCCCGATTAGGCCACTTTGAATAAGCTTAATAGTTTTAGTTGCTCCACTAAATGGTTCGAATTCTGTCCAGTCTGGGGACCTTTGAGAACAGGCTCAATGTACTATGCATAATCACAAATTGGTGAACCTTACGAAAATTGACGATAAGAGAGAGATTAACTATAGCCATATGTATTTTGTTTTACTTTGGAATTGATTTAAAATTTCCTTTAATTAGCATTGTTATCCACATTAATCCCGTTAAAAAAGGGGCAAAAAACGCTCAAATTTTTTGTTACCTATTTGTAACTCAAAGCTTATAACTCATTTACAATCAATTAATTATTACTTTCTGCATCGGCAAATAGTCGGTTTAACTAATTGATTTTCAAACAATTGCGATAAATCTACAAAAAGTCAAAATTCCATTTTTAATTTTATAAATGGCAGATTTCCAAATCATTGCAAATTAGACCAATTGGCATATTTGTATGTTTTGTTACTGATATTATTTATTTTGATGTTTATTTGTTACTCAAAGCTCGTTATCCTCTCGTTTTTTAATCCCAGCAAATCATTGTGACAATTGGTGACTATTTAACACTAAACAGTACTAAATAGCACAAAACACCACTAAAAGTAGGGGACATAACAAGGGATGTCCAATACATAATTTTTATATGTTAAATGTTCAATTCTGATTAGATTTTGAAAATTTAATATACATGAGTTCAAATTTCACGATTCAAAGAAAATGTGTGCATTGTAAAAGAACATTCGATGCCAAAGCTACCGTCACACGATTTTGTGGCAAGCTGTGCAATAATGCTACAACCCAACGGAATGACAAGACAGAAGCTGAGAAGCTAAAGCCTATCATCCTATCTGCTCCAAAGATACAGCATGTTCAAGGCGTAGAATTCTCAGGTCCCCAAAAAGCAGCGTTACTTCTTGGCGTGTCACGTAACATGATTTATCATTTAATAAACACAAGAATGCTCAACGCCTACAACCTTTCCATTCGCCGAACGATCATTCTTAAAAGAGACATCGATCTGTTATTTCAAAGAGGTCGTTGATAATTACTCCTCCAAAAAAGAAATTATCAAAATTGCTGCCAATAAGTGATTGTTACAAAATAGGCAAGCTGCACGCAAAATTTAAAATGTCAGAAAGTGCGTTGGGTAATTTGATTCATTGGAATAAAATAACAAAGTTCCAGGTGGGCAGGTTTACCTATGTATAAAAAAAGTATTGAATCAATCTTACTCAATCAGAATTAATGGCAAACGTAACTATAAGAACAAGGTCATTGCCAAAAAACCGGCAACCACTTTATTTAGATTCCTCACCTCCGATATTTAACTCAAACATATCAAAACCACGCAAGTTTATGCGAAAGTTGTGGACAGAAAGAAAAATCAAACTATTAATAAGATTAAGGTAAACTTAGGCAGGCTGTCTGAATTATAGGTTTTAGTGTAATTATTAAAAGGGACCGGTTTGATTCCGACCTTTATTATTAGTTAAGGCAACTAACGTCTATCATTATTCCCTGAAAGATTGGGGAGGGGTAAATCACCGTAAAAAAGTGACTGAACGGGAATAATTATTAGCTGAAGTCATCCTTTACCGAGTTGACGCCTGCTGAGCATGAACTTCACGGCTAATGTTTTCTGTTTTTAATGTCAGTTTTTAAAATGATGGTGATTGTTTTCGTTTTATTGAACACCGTTCAGTATATTTGCATCGGTTTAATATTAGATCAAGTTATCATGAAAAAAGCATTGGTCACATGACCGGCAATCTTAATATTTGTAAATTAGTAATTTAGAATGGGCATAGCAGAACGAAAACTGGAAGAGAAGCAGGAAATGCATAAACGTATCCTTAACGGTGCGCGTAAGATATTTTTAGAGAAGGGTTATGAACAGGCCAGTATGCGCAGTATTGCCCAGGAGATCCGTTATAGTCCGGGCTCGCTATATTTCTATTTTAAGGACAAAAGCGAAATTTTCCACGAATTGCATAAAGAAGGTTTTCGCCTGCTGTTGAACCAATTAAAAGTACTGGACAAGGTTGGCGACCCCTTCGAGCGGTTAAAGGCTTCCGGCCGCGTTTTTATTCAATTTGCGCAGGAGAACAAAGATTATTATAATTTGATGTTCATTGTTGACGAACCAGTAAAAGATTCGCTGCCTGAAGGGTTCCAGATTGCTGAGGAGGCGATCAGTTATATGCAGGGAATCGTAAAGGAATGCCAGCAGAAAGGCAAATTCAAGGATATGGATGCGGAATATTTTACCTTCCTGATCATTTCCGTGGTGCATGGCATCAGCGCCCTTTTCTGTAAGCACCGCAACTCAAGCTTTGTTGGTAAAACCAATGAAGAGCTGATGCAGAACGGATATGAGTCTTTTGTGGCCCTGCTCGAAAAAAGCTAGCCTTTTTTTTATAAGTATATTGAACGCTGTTTAAATTTAAAACAATGATTAAAAATGAAATTTAAAAATCAAACACTTTATCAACTTTTGCTTTTATCGTCGGCCTTACTGGCTGCACCCCTTGCAAAAGCTCAGGGCAGGTTGGATGAGTATATCCGGCAAGGCCTTGCCTCCAATGAAAGTATCAAGCAACAAAACTTTGTTCTTGAAAAAAATATTTACGCGCTGAAGGAAGCCAAAAGCATGTTTTTGCCCGAGGTTACCTTTTCCACCACCTACACGAAAGCTGACGGCGGGCGTACGATAGATTTCCCGACCGGCGATCTGTTTAACGGAGTTTACTCCACGCTGAACCAGCTGACGGGTACTAACGCTTTTCCTCAGTTGCATAACCAAAAGATCCAGCTCAACCCGGACAATTTCTACGATGCTAAATTCCGCACGACACTTCCCATCCTGAATGCAGAACTGATCTATAACAAGCGGATCAAAAAGCAGCAGGTAGACCTGCAAAAAGCCGAGGTATTGCTTTATAAGCGTGAACTGGTCAAAGAAATCAAAACGGCTTATTACAATTACCAGAAAGCCGTGTACGCCACCGGTATTTACGAATCTTCACTTCGTTTGGTTGATGAAGGGCAAAGGATCAATACCAAACTGTATGAAAACAGCAAGGTAAACCGAACCGTTGTGCTTAGAAGCCAGAACGAAGTATCCAGGATCAATGCTTCACTAATTGGGGCACAGAAAACAGCAGAATCAGCACGCTACTATTTTAACTTCCTGCTTAACCGCCCGCTTACAGATAGCGTACTTTTAGACGATATTAAAACACTGCCTGCCAGGGACCAAAGCTTGGGTAACAGCGTTACCGGCAGAGAAGAGTTATCAAAATTACGGATTGCTAAAGATATTAACGGCAACCTGACCGGGCTGGCCAGGTCCTATATCGTCCCCAAGTTAGGAACCTTTATCGATCTGGGTTCTCAAGCATTCGACTGGAAGTTTAACAGTAACAGCCGTTATTATTTGTTTGGGATTTCCCTGGAATGGAACCTGTTTTCTTCAGGTAAAAACAATTACCGCGTGAAGCAGGCGATTGCCGACCGCGAGGCCCTGGCGTCACAAACCGATTATGTACAGCAACAATTGCTTACCGAGCTAAAGGTACGCCAGGCCAGTATGCGAAGCGCCATTGCGCAATACGAGGCGGCACAATCCCAATTAAAAACCAGTCAGACCTATTACGGTGATATGCTGAAGCTATACAAACAGGGAATGGCGATCTACATCGAATTGCTGGATGCCCAGAACCAGTGGATAGATGCCCAGCTTCATGCCAATATTGCCCTTTACGACACCTGGATCGCAGATGCCGCGATCGAACGTGCCAATGCCAGTTTCACCATTCAATAAAAACCCATCATGAAAAACCCCGAAGGGCTCTTGAATACCTTAAAAAAACAAACAATCATGAAAAAAATAAAATTACTCAGCCTTGTTGCAGCCACCCTTATTGTAGTTGCCTCCTGCAAAGAAAAATCCAAAGAAGAAAACCCTATTGGCGAACCGGATATTATTTCCGTTAAGGTTTCCAAGGTATCTATTTTAGGCGTACCGGACCGCATTACCGCCACCGGCCTGGTCAGCACAGAAGATGAAGCCAAATACGCCTTCAAGATAGGCGGAGTGATCAGCCGCATCCTGGTACAGGAAGGCCAGTTCTTTAAACAGGGGCAATTGTTAGCGACCCTCAACTCTACGGAAATCTCGGCAGGTTTAGCACAGTCCAGCTTGAGTGTAGAAAAAGCGCAGCGTGACTATAACCGGGCGCTGAATCTTTACAAAGACAGTGTTTACACTTTGGAACAATTGCAGAATACCAAAACAGCTTTGGATGTTGCCAAAAAAGCAAGGGAAGCAACAGCCTTCAATGAGCGCTACTCTAAAATATATGCTGCATCTGACGGTTTTGTCAGTAAGAAAATAGCAAACGAAGGCGAAGTAATTGCAGAAGGGACGCCGGTTCTGCTCATCAATTCAACCGAGCAACATAATAGTTATTCTCTTAAAGTGGGTGTGACCGACCGGGAATGGGCGCTAATTAAGCCGGGACAAACAGCCAAAGTAACGCTCGACGGCTATGCCGGTCAAACCTTTGATGCCACCGTATTCCGTAAGTCGCAGGCGGCAGACCGCGAACTGGGCTCTTTCCAGATCGAGTTGAAGTTACAATTAAACGGCGTAAAGCCCGCCGTAGGCATGTTTGGCAAAGCCGAGATAGCTACGCATCAGGATGAAAGCGTAATGGTTATTCCCTATGCATCGCTGGTAGAGGCCGACGGCAACAAAGGATTTGTATTTACGACCGTAGGATTAAACCGGGTGAAGCGGGTGCCGGTCAGCATTTTGAAGTTCGATAATGAAAATGTGTACCTCAAAGATAAATTGGAAGGTATAGACCAGATCGTGGTTTCCAACAGCGCCTACCTCAACGAACAGTCTTTTATTAAAATCATCAAGTAAGGCCATGAAGATCACAAATTTTGCCGTTAAGAATTATCAGTTCACGCTGATCATATTTCTTTTGGTGGCCGTTGTCGGCGTGCTGACGCTGTTCACCATGCCGCGTTCGGAAGATCCGACCACCCATCCGCCACAATATATCATTACGGTTATTTACCCAGGCACCAGTCCCAAGGATATGGAAGAACAGGTAGTAAAGCCTATCGAGAACAAAATTTATGGACTGGAAAACATTGAAAAGATCCTGACTACCGTAGAAGACGGCGTAGCAGTTATCCAGCCTAAGTTTAAATATGGCGTAGATGTAGACAACAAATACCAGGAAATATCCACCGAGATCAATGCCTTGAAAAACAGCGAACTTCCCAAGGATATTTACCTGATCAAAACAGAAAAGGTTTCCTCGTCAGATGTAAAGGTAATACAGGTGGCCCTTGTGTCTGACAATGCCTCCGGTAAAATGCTGCGGGACGAAGCAGACATCTTAAAAACACAGTTAGAGAAAATTACCAACCTGAAAGAGGTGAAATACTTTGGTATGCCCGAGCAGGAGATCCGCATCGATATGCAGCTGGATAAGCTGGCGCAACTCAAGATACCGCTTAACGTGGTCATGGGTAGTTTGCAAAGCGAGGCTGCAGATATTCCCGGAGGCAGCATTAACCTGGATAGCAAAGTGTTTAACGTTAAAACCAGTGGCAAATTCAAGAACACCGATGATGTGGCCAATACGGTTATTTATAATGCCAATGGTAAGATCATCTATTTGAAAGATGTGGCCACGGTAAGTTATAAGGACGGTACGGTCAACCACATCACACGGATAAACGGGCACCGTTGTGTGCTGGTTACGGCGGCTATGAAAGACAATGTGAATATAGCCAGTGTTCAGAAAGAATATTTACCTGTACTGGAAGCGTTTGGCAAAACCCTGCCGGAGAATATCCACATGGTTAAAAACTTCGATCAGGCCAATATGGTATCTGAGCGTTTGGGCCATTTGGGGTTTGACTTCGGATTGGCCATCTTGCTGGTGGTTATTACCCTGCTTCCATTAGGCTTCAGGGCATCGCTCATCGTGATGATCTCCATCCCGCTTTCCTTAGCCCTGGGCCTAATTGCCATGAACTTACTGGGTTATTCGTTAAACCAGCTGAGTATTGTCGGCCTTGTAGTGGCTTTGGGATTACTGGTGGATGACAGTATTGTGGTGGTAGAAAATATTGAACGCTGGCTCAGGGAAGGCCATTCGCGAACAGATGCCATATTCAAAGGAACGCAACAGATCGGCATCGCAGTTATTGGCTGTACGGCCACGCTGGTTATCGCATTCCTGCCCCTGGCCTTTTTACCCGACATGGCCGGTGAATTTATCCGCAGCCTGCCCATGGCCGTCATGACCAGCGTTTTGGCATCCATGATCGTAGCTTTGACGCTTGTCCCTTTCCTGGGCAGCCGGATGTTAAAAACCCATACCCACGGCGAGGGGAACTTCTTTTTAAAACACCTGCAAAGGTTTCTGACCAGATCATACAGTCGCGTTATGCCGCTTGCCTTAAAATGGCCTAAAACTACTATCGGGATATCATTAGCCCTGAGCGGGTTGGCATTTTTCCTGTTCACATTAACGGGGTTCAAGCTTTTTCCAACCTCGGAAAAACCGATGTTCCTGATTAATATCAAAATGCCCTTACAGGCAGACATCCCGGAAAGTGACCGGGCGACCAAACTGGTAGAAGGAGAATTGAAAAAACATAAAGAGATTGTCTATTACACCTCTAACGTAGGTAAAGGTAACCCACAGATCTATTACAATGTTCATCAGCAGGATGTAAAACCTGATTTTGCCCAGGTTTTTGTCCAATTGGATGAAGAAGCTAAACCTGGAGAAAAAACAGATCTGATTAAACAGTTGAGAACGAAGTTTAAAGACTTCCCCTATGCCAGGATCGAAATAAAGGATTTTGAACAGGGAACACCTATCGAAGCGAATATTGTAGTAAGAGTATTTGGCGAGAACCAGGATACCTTACGGTCCCTTTCATTTAAAGTGGAAGAGATCCTAAAGAAACATCCCGGCACTTTTTTCGTCAACAACGAACTCAATACCTACAAATCTGATGTTAAAATAAAGATCGATAAGGAGAAGGCCCGTACCTTGGGTGTGCTGACCAGTGATGTGGATAAAGTGATCCGTATGGCCGTTGCTGGGTTAACCGTAGGGGATTACATTGATGACCGGGGCGATTCACGCAACGTAGTAATCACCATGCCCAGGGATAAGTTTTCCAATTTAAATGCACTCAAAAAACTTTATGTTAATAATGTGCAGGGAACCCCGGTGCTGGTAGACCAGATCGCTACGATCTCTTTTGAAACTTCACCCACTGCGATCAATCATTTTAATAAATCACGGTTTGCCAAGGTTACTTCCCTCACTAAAGAGCACGTACTGGCCAATGATATTCTCAAAGACGTTGTTCCGCAGTTAAATAAATTAAAGATGCCGCAGGGTTATTATTACAAGCTTTCCGGCGAGGCCGAGTCAGAAGGTGATGCTCTTGGTGGTAATTTCCTGTCGGTGATCATATTAAGCACCTTTCTTTTCATTGGTGTCCTGCTGCTGCAGTTTAAAACCTTTAAAGGGATCATTATTGTGCTATCGATCATACCCCTGGGAGTTCTTGGCGGCGTTGTATTCCTGCTCTTAACTGGTAACCCCATGTCTTTGGTATCCATTATCGGTTTCATTGGACTCTCGGGTATACAGGTAAAAAATTCGCTGTTGCTGGTAGATTTTACCAACCAGTTACGCGCAGAAGGTCATAGCATCGATGAGGCGATCAGTATGGCCGGCGAAACGCGCTTTCTGCCGGTAGTTTTAACTTCTATAACGGCGATTTGCGGTTTGCTTCCTATCGCGCTAAATCCTAATCCGCTTATTGCACCCTTAGCTATCGTATTGATCGGCGGACTGATCAGCTCTACCATCCTTTCGAGGATCGTAACGCCGGTAATGTATAAACTCATACCGCCAAGCATTGAAGATGATTTATAATAAATGAAATAGAAAACTGTAAAAAAACACATTTGAAGAACCTGATTATTAACACATTTTAAAATTCAAAAATCACTAACATAAATTTTAACCCACATGAAAGAATACATATTGCTCACCGGCGCATCATCCGGTATTGGCTACGAAATGGCCAATCAATTAGCAGCCAAAAGCTTGAACCTGATATTGGTTGCCCGCACCGAAACAAAATTGCAGCAAATGCAAGCTGAACTAACAAACAAGTATGGCATACTGGTTCAGTATTTCGTTGCAGATCTCTCTGATGTAAATGCTGCTAAAGACCTTTACAAAAAGGTGCAACAGGAAAATTTATTAGTAACCCATCTGGTGAATAATGCAGGTGTTGGCAACTATGGCAATTTTATTGAAACGTCATTGGAAGAAGAACTGAACATGATTCAATTAAATATTTCCAGTTTGGTAGTACTTACCAAGCTCTTTTCAAAAGATATGGTCAGCCGCAAGTCTGGCAGAATTATGAATGTGGCATCGGTGGTTGCATTTTTACCAATGCCGTATTTTTCTGTTTACTCTGCCACCAAGGCTTTTGTAAAGGCATTTAGTGAAACACTTGATGCCGAATTAGACGGCACTGGTGTTACCGTTGCCTCTCTTTACCCCGGCACCGTAGATACTGGTTTTACGACAAATGAGATGCAATCTACAAATCTTCACAAAACCAAACCAATGCATCCCAAAGAAGTGGCAGTACAGGGTGTAAAGCATCTATTAGAAGGGAATGGAAAAAAAGTAGTTGGTTTTCAAAACTGGTTTAACTCTAAACTCCCAGGTTTTGTGCCTGATAGTATTATGATGAAGATTAAAAAGAAATTAGCCAGTCAACAATAAAGAACTAAGTTATAAATGAAATATTCCACACAATCAAAACAACAAATACAATGAAAACAACAAAATTATTTATATTCGTTAGCTTAACGAGTCTGTCATTGCTACTTTCCTCTTGTTATTCACACAAAAAAGTAGTTCAATCAAGTTTACCTTATTCCGATAAAATCAACTGGCCGGAAGGGTTTAAACCAGCAGAATCTGATTTTTTCATCCACAACGAAATAGACATTAAAGCTTCACCCCAAGTGGTTTGGGATATTCTCATCCATGCTGCCAAATGGCCGGAATTGAACAAAAAAGCTGAAGGTATTAAGCTGCTAAATTCACCCGATGGTAAGCTTAATTCATCCAGTGTTTTTATTTGGCACCCGGCAGGTAAATTCACGTCAACTATAAAGGAATTCAAACCTCCTTATAACGTAGCCTGGCTGGGGGAAACCGATAATAAAAAAATTACCATTTATAATGCATGGATGATTATCCCAACAGCAGAAGGCTGCAAGGTTGTTTCAGACGAATCCCAAAATGGGCCTAAAACAAAAATGGAGAAAATTTTCGCACCTAATATGGTTCGTAAAGATCTTAAGAATTGGTTAATCAGGCTGAAAGAACTGTCAGAAAAACAATCAAACAACTAAAAAATACAGGAACTACTTTTATCTTTAACCTGCCATAACCAATTAAACAAACTATAAAGGATCATGATTTTAAAGAAAACCTGGGCTGTAATTTTATTTACACTATTGATGGTGCCTGCATTTGCCCAAAATATTGCCTTACCACACCTGGAAACCAAAGGGTCTATCAAGCAACTGATTGTTAAAGGGAACCCTTTTTTGGTGTTAGGGGGCGAACTTCATAACTCAAGCACATCCAGTGTGTCTTATATGGCTCCGCTTTGGGATAAAATGAAGAAAAAACATTTAAACACCGTGATTGCGCCGGTTTACTGGGAATTGCTGGAACCATCGGAGGGAAAATTTGATTTTACATTGGTAGACAGCATGATCCACGGTGCGCGGGCAAAAGACCTTCATCTCGTCATCTTATGGTTTGGGAGCTGGAAAAATGGATATTCAACGTATGTGCCGGCCTGGATAAAAAACAATACTACAAAATATCCCAGGGCCAAAGACAAAGAAGGAAATTCCTATGAAATGCTTTCGGCTTTGTATCCTGCATCGCAAAACGCAGATGCAAAAGCATTCAAAGCGCTGATGCATCATATAAAGGAAGTTGACAGTAAATATCAAACGGTGATCGCCATGCAGGTTGAAAATGAGATAGGCTTGTTTAAATCACCCCGTGACTATGGAAAGTTTGCCAATGAAGAATACGAACATGGAGTACCGGCAGATCTGATGAAATATCTGTCGGACAACAAAGCGAAACTGCAGCCTGAACTGGATAGCGCCTGGAAAGCTAATGGGTACAAAACGACTGGTTCGTGGGAGAATGTATTTGGTAAAAGCAGATTTGATACAAAGGATGTATCTGTATTATCCTATTTGCCGGAAGAGCTTTTTACAGTATATCATTATGCAAAGTATGCAGGGGCCGTTGCAGCTGCAGGGAAGAGCGAGTACCCAATTCCAATGTATGTTAATGCCTGGATAAAACAACCTTCGTTTAATTATCCCGGCAAGTACCCAAGCGGAGGCCCCGTCCCTCATACGCTCGACGTATGGCGGGCCGTCGCCCCTTCGATAGATTTTATTTCTCCCGATATCTATGTTCCGTCAAAAGTTGCCCGGTTTACGCTGGAACAATATAGCAGACCGGGTAACCCGCTATTTATCCCCGAAATCCGTCCCGGAGCGCAGTCTGCCAGCGAAGCGTTCTGGGCGTACGGACAAATGGATGCCATCTGTTTTTCTCCGTTTGGAATAGATGATTTACCTGCCGAGGAGGATGAGATCAGCAAAACATACGAAGTACTTAATCTGGCGAAGGATAAAATACTCGAAAATCGTGGCAAGGGCACAATGGCAGGGATTTATCTGGATTCAGTTGAACGTGAACAACGGTTTGACCTTAACGGATACCATATCCAGGTTTTGTTCGGTGGAGTGTCTAATTCCGAAATGGCAAATATTGCCGTTGGTGTCAGAAATTCTAAAGCAAGATTTGCCGGAGGGATTATCATTGCCAACGGCCCTGATGAATTTGTGGTAATTGGAAAGGACATGAGCTTTAAGCTCGAACCAATCATTCCCGACCCTCAAAAACCATTATTTGACGTCGAATTTTTAGATGAGGGACATTTCGAAAACGGGAAATGGGTTACTATCAGGAGATTAAATGGTGATGAAGGTACCGGCGGTGGCGATTATGGATTTGGATTCATGAATCCCAAAAATGCTTATATCAAGTTCCAGCGGCAAAAAGATAATAAGTACAGCCTCATCAGGGTGAAGTTTAACAGGTATAATTAGTCAATCCTTAAAAAGTCATTAAACAATACGGCATAGTTATATCTGGTGATTTAAGTATTTGAGAAATGATCCGGTTAAGCGTTATCAAAAGAGCCAAAAGATTGTCTTTCCAGATATTCATCATCCTTTTAAAGCTCATTGCGGCAGCAGCGAGCATCACATTGATGTTATCGCCTTTGATTCCTTTGTAAAAGTTATGGCTTAGCCGGTGATCACACAGATCACTTTTTTGATAGTAAATACATGTTTATTAATTTTTGTACGAAAAGGTAAGAGTAAAACTTCCGTTGCCTGCTTTGTTCAGAGTTTTTAAGCGGACTACATTGTTTGAAGACAATTTAAACTATCCAAAATTGGAAGTTCCAGGGATTTCCTGAGAATCTGTGACCGCATACCAGCTTTGTACAGACAGATTAATGTTCCGCCAGGTTCAATCAGGTCCATCACTACAAATGTGGGTAAAGGCAAAGCGCGTCAAATGCTTACATTAAACTGCGATAAGCATTTTAAATCTCCAAACAAAATAGCGCAAACGCAGTTATTTAATACAAGTCTGTAGTGTCACAGATTTACATTTCATTTATTTACCCAGTAATTTTATGCGGGAAAACTTAAATACCCRCTCACCCGAAAACAGGAGCGATAAAAACGGGATAGAAAGATCAATGCCAAACGGAGGCGATCACAATTTTAAAGAATTAGTATTGACCTCACCTGTAGCAATATACACGTGTAATCAGCAGGGTTATATCACTTTTTTCAACCAGGCAGCTGTTACGCTATGGGGAAGAACGCCGGAAATTGGCCGGGACTTGTGGTGTGGTTCATGGAAAATTTACTCTCCAGATGGCAAACCGATGCAGCTTGATACGTGCCCTATGGCCCGCACCTTAAAGGAAGGGAAACCCTTTGAAGGTGCAGAGATTACTATTGAACGGCCCGACCTTACCTTTCGGAACCTGCTGGTATTTCCGCGCCCCATATTTGATGAACGGAATGTTATTATTGGAGCCCATAATACGTTGGTTGATGTAACCTACCAAAAACGAGGAGAAGAAAAACAAGCTATACTTTCTGCCATTGTTGAATCATCAGACGACGCTATAATCAGTAAAAACCTCAATGGTATCATTATGAGCTGGAACGCCGGCGCGCAAAAAATCTTCGGCTATACCGAGCAGGAGGTGATTGGCAAACATATCAGCATACTGATACCTCCGGCGTTGCTGGCAGAAGAAGATGTGATTATCAATCGTATCAGATCAGGTAAAAAGTTCGATCATTATGAAACCATCCGCGTGGGTAAAAACGGCAGGGAAATCCCTCTTTCAATCACGGTATCGCCTGTAAGAGACAGTTTAGGTACTGTTACCGGCGCATCAAAGATCGCGCGTGATATTTCAGAGCGTGTAGAAGCTGAGAAAAAAATCAAACAAAGCGCCGAGCGACTCGGGATTTTGAATGCAATTGGAAAAGTGATATCCGAAAAACTGGATGTTCAGTCTATCTTGCAGCATGTTACTGACGCGACCACCCATATTACCGGTGCCGCTTTCGGAGCATTTTTTCATAATACCATAGATGAACGTGGAGAATCTTTAATGCTTTTTACTTTATCGGGGGCTGGGCGAGAGGCCTTTGAAAAATTTGGTACGCCACGTAATACGGCCGTCTTCAATCCAACCTTTAGCAGTAAGGGTATAGTTAGGATCGATGATATCCGGAAAGACCCAAGATATGGCCATAATGCCCCACATTTTGGGATGCCCGAAGGCCAACTGCCAGTAGTTAGTTATTTGGTTGTTCCGGTTATTTCCTCGTCAGGTACTGTTATCGGGGAGCTGTTTTTTGGTCACTCCGAAGCAGGTATGTTTACCGAAGAACATGAAGATCTGGTGGCTAACATCGCTTCCCAGGCGGCTGTTGCCCTTGATAATTCCAAATTATTTGAGGAAGTAAAAGCCTTAAGCGCCAAAAAAGATGAATTTATTGCTTTGGCTAGCCATGAACTAAAAACACCGCTTACTACGATTAAAGGGTTTTTACAGGTGTTGGACCGGACGGAGCAGGTGCCGACAGGTAAGTTGTTTATTGCCAAAGCACTTAACCAGGTAAAAAAGCTGAATGCTTTGGTTTCTGACCTGCTTGACGTATCAAAAATAGAAGCGGGAAAGCTGAGGTTTGATAAGGAGGTTTTTGACCTGAACGAACTGGCGCTGGAGGTGGCTGAAACTTTGAATTACACCAATAAAACCCATCAGATTATGCTTCAAACCGCTGGACAGGCCTTGTTGATAACAGCGGATAAACAAAGAATAGAACAGGCCCTGATTAACTTGCTAACCAATGCTATTAAATATTCGCCCCATGCCGATAAGGTAACTTTGGCGCTGGCGCAATGCGGTGAAGATGCCCTTGTTAAAGTAATTGATCGGGGTATTGGCCTCAGTGCCGAACAGCAAGAGAAACTCTTTTCCCGCTTTTACCGCGCCGAAGGAGCTGCCAATATTTCGGGTCTTGGTCTTGGTCTGTATCTTACCAAGGAGATCATTGACCGGCATCATGGCAAAATTGGGCTAACCAGCGAAGAGGGTAAAGGCTCTGAGTTCTTTTTTTCGCTTCCCTTAAAAAGCAGATAAAAAACAAAAAGGGTAGATAGTTAGTTATATGATAGATAAGGCACTGGAAAATGAAGAAAACGATATACCTGGTTGAGGATAATGCCGATATCTGCAATTTAGTTGAATTCCTGCTGGTTGATTTAGGCTTTGAAGTACAGAGTTATGGCTCCGTAACTGCTTTTCATCAGCGTTCTGAAGCCTCTCCTCCCGATATGATTATCCTCGATATTATGCTGCCGGATGGCAGCGGTCTTGATATTTGCAGTGAATTGAAAGCGGATGTTGCTACACAACCTATACCTGTTCTTTTAATGTCTGCACACGTCAACGGTAAATTGCTGGCTAAAGAAGTGGCCGCAGACGATTTTATCAGTAAGCCTTTTGATATTGATGACTTTACCGCAATAGTACAGCATCGAATGGCCTCGTGATGGCTCATTTCCAGAATGCTTGGTTTGGGCATTGATTTTTTGATCTCCGGCTATTTACACTCTATTTTTAAAACATCTGTAAACGGTACAATCCGTGTTATTCTCCTAAAATAAACCGGTACTTAAAATGTACCCGGAACAAAAAAAAATTAAGCATATTAATTAATTTCATATAAATTGATATAATTGTATTGGAAATCAATGTATTGGTTTTGAGCTTGGTGCATTCCGCTTTTAGCTTTTATATAACGTCTTTTTTTGTATGCCCGGCCATATAAATTAGCCAGATTTTTTTTTGATTTTCTAAAGCATTAATACACACTTAAATTTACCTTAACATCAATACTGTTACTTTGGCCCTATAAAATAATTTTTGTGAAGCAATACCCCGATGATCAACTTTTACTGGAATTACAAAGTGGCGATCACCGCGCGTTCAAAGAAATATATGAGCGTTATGCTGATAAATTAATAGCCTTCGCCATCAAAAAAATTCAGAATGAGGATGAAGCTATGGACATGGTACAGGAACTATTCCTTTCTGTTTGGAAGAACCGTTATACCATACAGGTTAATGGAGCATTGCAAGCCTACCTTATGGTTTCCATCAATTACATGACCTATAAATGGTATAAAAAGCAAAGTTTACAGCCACAATCCCTAAATGATCTTATCGAATTACCAGTGATAGCCGAAGATAGTACCGCCCAAAAACTATCTTTTGCCGAACTGAGCTTTTTAATAAACCGTGAAATTGCCGATATGCCCGAAAAAATGCGGCAGGTTTATTTATGCAGCAGAGAGCAGAACATGAATGGGCAGCAAATAGCAACAGAATTAGGTATTTCACATCAAACTGTCCGCAACCAGATCAGCAGTGCATTGGGGCGGCTAAAAAAAATAGTACATCAGTATAATGGCGTTAGCTTTCGCGAATTTTTGCTACTGATATTTTTTTTTAATTTCTTATAGTACACATCGCCCTTACCTGTCACTTAGTAAGTATAAAGGCTTTTAAGTGAAAGAAAAGGAAATTAAACAACTACTTGATAAATTTAATGCAGGCAAATGCTCTCCTGATGAATTAGCGTTATTACAAACGCTGATGCAGGAACTTAACCATGATCAGGGTATTCAACATCCTGTAAGCGATTTAAAACAATCGTTATGGGAAAAAATAGAAAAGGAAACCATAAGCCAGCCACACATCAGGAGATTGAACACCTCCTGGTTAAAAGTTGCCGCCGTTGTATTGATTGCTCTTTTCGCCGGTATTTTAGGTTCCAGGTTATTTATTAGCCATAAAGCTGATAATAGTGTAGCCTACCAGGTTATTACAGCACCCAAAGGCCAGATGAAACAAGTGTTATTACCCGATAACACCCTTGTTCAATTAAATGCAGGTAGTTCTATAAGATGCCCGGTTAAATTTAGTGCTGCCAGGAGAGAAGTTACCTTATTAAATGGTGAAGCTTTTTTTGAAGTTAAACACGATGTCTTAAAGCCTTTCCTGGTACATACGGGTGGTGTTATTACCCAGGTATTAGGTACCTCTTTCAATATTAAATTTTACAAAGAACTTCCCGATATACAGGTGTTTGTAAACAGCGGTAAAGTAGAAATACACGACCAGAAACATACCCTGGGTATGTACACACCTCAGCAGCAGTTAACTTATAACAAACAAAATCAAAGCTTTTCGAGACAAGTAATTGCCGGCGATCATTCGCTTAGCTGGATGCATGACGAACTCATTTTAGATAATGTTGAATTTAGAGAGGTAGTGGTTTACCTGCAAAACAGGTACAATGTAAATTTTAAATATACCGGCCGAAAATTAAACAAACAACATTATTCGGTAAGGTTTTCAAATAAATTAACCATTACCCAGGTGCTGGATATACTGCAGTTTATTGATGGCAGAAAATACAGGCTGCAAGGCGATACAGTAAATATTAAATAATATATAAGAGAAACCAATGCCTGCTACTAACAGGCACTGGCTTACTAAGTGTAACTGCCAAAATTAAAAGCAAACTGGCGGTTACTAATCACTTTAAAAACAAATGTATGGAAAAAACTTTAACCCAGATTTCAAGAAAGTTAATGACTGCAATTTTATTGCTCTTAACAATTTTCACAGCATTGGTACCGGGGCGCGCGCAGGCCGAGCGTAAAGCATCCCTGGTAGATCAGCCGGTAACCGTAAAATTTGCCGATGAAACAATGGATGCCTCACTTGAGAAATTAAAAAGGGCTATGAACACGGTAGCCTTCAATTACAAATTAGATGATGTAGCATCTGTTAAAGTAAAAGCAGGCTCATTTATAGGCAAACCTTTAAAAGATGTATTGAATGCTTTAATGACCAATACTCAACTGGAGTACAGGGAAAAATATAACACCATTATTATTTCCCGGAAAAAAGTGATCCGTGTACCGGCCAAGATAGTAGTAACGGGTACAGTATCTGATAAAGATGGCCCCCTTGCCGGGGTCGCTATCCGCAGCAAAACATCACAGGCTGGTACTTCAACAGATGTGAACGGTAATTTTAAATTAACCGTTGAGCAGGGCGAAGTACTGGTGTTTGCTTTTATTGGTTACAAAAGCCAGGAAGTTGTTGCCGATCATTCACCGCTGAATGTAACATTGATTCCAGATGTAACGGGTTTAAATGCAGTTGTGGTAGTTGGTTACGGAACGCAAAAAAAATCGGATATAACGGGCGCGGTAGGTTCTTTAAAAGTATCAAATGTTAAAGACAGGTCTGTAGGTTCGGTAACAGAAATGCTGCAGGGACAGGTAGCCGGTGTAACCGTTATTAACGAAAGTGGCGATCCAACAGCTACGCCAAGCATCAGGTTGCGTGGCCAAAGCTCATTTAACACCGAAGGGCCTTTAACGGTAGTGGATGGTACCATTTATAATGGCGGCCCACTTGATCCTAATGACATTGAATCGATAGATGTGTTGAAAGATTCATACGCGGCTATTTACGGTGCAAGGGCCGCGGGTGGGGTGGTATTAATTACTACCAAACGTGGTAAGCAAGGTAAAACCAACCTTGACATTGCTCTTAAAGGTGGTACCCAAAATTCATTAAAAATATTGCAGGCATTAAACGCCGCCGAGTATGCCGATGCTATCAATACGGCCTATGACAATGCGGGTAAAACCCGTGTGCCGGCTTTTGATGCCACGTTAAACCCCGATTCACGTATCACCCGCACCAACTGGCCAAACGCGCTTTTCAGAACAGGGCATGTACAGGATTATAGTTTAAACATTAGCGGAGGCAATGAAAAATCTACATTTTATGTATCCGGCAGTTATCGTAAAAATGATGCTATCCTGTTAAATACCAACTCGGTACGTTACAACTTCAGGGTTAACTCAGACCATCAGATAAAAGACTGGTTGAAAATGGGCGAGAGCATGACCTACTCTTACAGTAACGGCCAGGGAGCCAATACTTCAAGCGCTTATACGGGCGCTATTTTAACGGCTATATTTTATCCGCCCAATGCATCAATTTATAATGCCGACGGTAGTTTTGGCGGTGTACCTGCGGCCTATGCGGGCCAATATGGCGATGTAATTAATCCGGTAGCCTATTTAAAACGTTTGGATAACAGCACTGCGGTAAACAGCTTTACCATTAACCCATATGCTGAAATAAGCTTTTTTAAAGGTTTGAAATTTCGCTCAAACCTTGGTTTTACCAAAAATCTTGGTACGGTTAAAAATTTTAGCACCAGGGTGTTGGAGCCGGGCAAAAAGTTTTTTGATAATTTCCTGTATCAGGAAAGCTATACCTCAACAACTTTACTTGCCGAGCAAACCCTTACTTATGACAGAATGTTTGGCACTGATCACCACATTTCGGCTTTGGCAGGTTATACCTATCAGGATGATAAGTTCAGCAATTTTGGTGTAAATACAGACAATTACCTGAGCGAAGACGAAGCCTATCGTTACTTGATTAACGGAACACTTAGCCCAACAGGTGCGCCTTTGATCGGTAGCCTTACCGAGTCGGCGCTGATCTCCTATTTAGGAAGAATAGGTTATGACTATAAGGGCAAGTATTTTATTAACGGAATTATTCGCAGGGATGCTACTTCAAAACTAAGCAGCAAATACCGTACAGAAACTTATCCGGGAGTTTCTGCAGGATGGCTGATCAGTAAAGAATCCTTTTTTTCGCCTGATGGTTTATTGTCGTTTGCCAAATTAAGGGCAAGTTATGGTCAATCTGGTAACCTTGCCGGTTTGGGCGATTTCCCTACATCAGTATCATTATCCAAAACATTTGGCTACCTGGGCAGCCCGGCAGCGATAGTTTCCGGCTACGGTATTGACGGTTTAGCCAATCCAACCTTAAGATGGGAAACAGCCACACAAACCGATATTGGTTTCGATTTAGGTTTGATGAACGATAAATTGAGCATCACAGGGGATGTGTTTATGAAAAACAATACCAGGTTTTTATTTAAACCTCCTGTAGCAGCGGTTTATGGAGTAGCTAACCCGCCGTTTGTAAATGGTGGAAAAATTCAGAATAAAGGTGCTGAGTTGAGTGTTAAATACCAAAATACTGCCGGTGAGTTCCATTACAACCTGGCAGTAAACGGTTCGTACATTAAAAACAAGATCATTGATATATTACCGGGGGTAGAATCAATACCTGGTAATCCAACAGTGCGCGATAACCTGGTGCCTATTTTGCAACAGCAAGGTTTACCCCTGTATTCTTTTTACGGATACCGTACTGCCGGCTTGTTTCAAACACAAGCTGAGGTTAATAACTACAAAGCGGCAGACGGCACCCTTATTCAGCCAAATGCAAAACCCGGCGATATTAAGTTTGTAGACCTTAATAACGACGGCAAGCTTAACTTAAATGATAAAACCTTGCTTGGCACGCCGTTCCCCAAATTTACTTACGGTTTCACCGGCAACTTTAATTATGGCGCGTTTGATATGAGTATATTTTTACAGGGGATTTTGGGTAATAAGATCTTTAATGCCGTAAAATACACCGGTTTAAATGCCTCCATTCAAAACTATAACCTACTGGCCGATGCAAAAAATGCATGGACACCCACCCATACCAACACCAGTATTCCAAGGTTATCTGCAAGCGACGATAACGGCAACTTTGGTAATGTTTCTGATTTTTATGTCGAAAACGGTTCATACATGCGTATCAAAAACCTAACCCTTGGTTATACTTTACCTAAGACGCTCATGACCAAAATCGGAATCCGCAGCGCAAGGATCTTTGCCAACGCGCAAAACCTGGCCACATTTACTAAATATAAAGGTCTTGATCCAGAAGTAGGCATCAACCAAAACGGTGTTGATTTAGGTTTGTACCCACAATCAAGGATCATTTTAATAGGTATTAACGTAGGCTTATAATAACGAGGTATTTAGAATTAAGGAGACAATTAAGATGAAATTTAAAAATATAGTTAAATGCTTGTTAGGTGTAATGGTAATTATACTTGCGCAAAGCTGTAAAAAAAGTACGTTAGATAATATTAAACCTACCGGTACGCCAACCAGCACCAATTTTTGGAAAAATGCCAGTGACGCCCAGGCAGCCGCGAATGGTTTATATGAAAAACAAAGCAACAGCGAGGATCTGTATGGCAGGGGTTTCTTTTGGTTTATAAACGCCAGCGACGATATGGTAGTTGGCCGTACATCTTCAGATAGGGAAAATATCAAGAATTTTATTTGTACCGGTAACGAAAGCAGTATTTATGCGCCATGGTCATTACACTTTGTGGTGATGAAAAGGGCAAATGATGTTATTGCTAACGTTCCGGCCATCAATATGGATCAGGCCACCAAAAACTTCATATTAGGGCAGGCTTATTTTGTGCACGCTGTAATGCACCTGGAAATTGCCGATCTGTATGGAACAGATAAACAAGGCGCGCCGGTTCAAAACCGGGCAAACCCAATTGCGTTCCCACTTCAGTTAGCGTCTGTAAAAGATAACTATGCCTATATAGAGGCCGACCTCAAAAAAGCCGCCTCGCTATTGCCGTATTTTGATAAACTGGCAGGTACAGATCGTGGCCGGGCGCATAAAACAGCTGCCTGGGCATACCTGGCTAAAACCTACCTGCACGCTAAGGATTATGCCAATGCCGAAAAATATGCCGATTCGGTTATTTCAAGTGGCAAACACGCTTTGCTAACCAATTATGCTGATGTGTTTAAAATCGCAAATAACTATAGCTCGGAGTATATATGGTCTGTTGCCAGCAGTTTAAACGGACAAAGCATATTGCCGGGAGCTATGTTGGAGAATAAAGGATGGGGCTTATATAACGGCTTTGGCTATTACCAGCCAACTAAAGAGTTGGTTGATGAGTTTGAAACCGGTGATAAAAGGCTGGCGACAACCATCCTTAAAAATGGCGATACTTTTCAATATTTTGGTCAAACCTATACTTACCCCATTGGTGGCAAAAGCAACAGCCTAACCGGTTACCAGTTTAATAAATACATGGAGCCATTTAGCTATTCAGGTGGCATACATATAAGCCCTAACGGCGATGAACCGTCAACTGATTTAAACGTGCCTTTGCTACGTTACGCCGAGATATTGCTGATAAAAACCGAGGCACAAATTATGCAGGGTAAAAATGGCGATGCAGCTTTAAACCAGGTACGTGTAAGGGCTGGTTTACCCGCGAAATCAGGCGTTACCATGGCCGATTTGAAACATGAGCGCCGCGTTGAGCTGGCCGGTGAGTGGAGCGATCGTAATTTTGACCTTGTGCGCTGGGGCGATGCACAGGCAACTTATGCAAAACCCTTACACGGCGCCAACGGTTCGCAAGTGTGGAAAGCGCGCAACTTTGATCCGGCAAGGGATAATGTATGGCCCATTCCGCCTAAAGATATCCAGATAAGCCAGGGCCAGTTGAAACAAAATGCGGGCTGGTAATTAAATTTATACCTTTAAAACCGGGCAGCGCCCGGTTTTTTACATTACAATAAAAATGAAAAACAGTACTGCAATTATTTTACTTACCGCTATGCTGCTCAACATCAGCATGGCAGGCACTGCCCAAATTAAGGCATATACGGTAGCCGATGCCCACTCGCATAACGATTATAAAAACAATATTCCTTTTTACCGTGCATATGAAAAAGGTTTCGGATCTATAGAAGCCGATGTTTATGCGGTTAACGGGCAGTTAATGGTTGCCCATGATAAAAAGGAGATTAGCCCCGGCCGGTCGTTAAAAATTTTATACCTCGATCTCTTAATTGAAAAGTTCAGCCGCGATCAGCAACGGCATTTAAGACTGCTTATTGAAATTAAAGAAGATTATAAAGCTGTACTGCCACTGGTGATAAAAGAACTTAAACCGCTTGCAAAGTATTTTTCATACGATGGACATACCGGCAGGTTATCTATAGTGATGACAGGCGCTGTTCCGCCTGCTGCAGAAATGGTTAACTACCCGGCCTGGATGTCATTTGATGTTGACCATTTGGATGGTTTTACTACTGCACAATGGAAAAAGGTAGGCATGGTAAGTTTCCCCATCAGTAAATATGTTCATTGGAACGGTAAAGGCGTTTTAAACCCGGAGGAGATAAGCAGGGTAAAAGGCGGGATAGACAGTGTTCATAACGCTGGTAAAATGATACGCTTTTGGGAAACGCCAGATACCAAAAGCAGTTGGCTGGCCATGATGCGCCTGGGAGTTGATGTAATTGGTGCCGATAAGATTGAAGAGTTTGGCGATTTTTTGAATAAAAAAGAAAGAGCTGAATATACAGCCCCACAGCCATATGCGGTATATCACCCCACTTATAAATCAGATGGTGAAGTAAAAAAGGTTAAGAACATCATTTTATGCATCGGCGATGGTATGGGTTTATCGCAAATATATGCTACCTATACCGCCAACCGGGGGCAGCTTAATATATTCCAGATGCTGAATATCGGCTTTTCTATTACCTACTCGGCCGATGCTTATATTACTGATTCGGCGGCAGGCGCTACTGCCTTTGCCTCGGGACAAAAAACAAATGACAGGGCTGTAGGTGTTGATCCGGCTGGTAAACCATTGCGCTCACTGGCAGATTATGGTGCCGATGCCGGTAAAAAAACAGCTGATATTGTAGTATGTGAATTAACAGATGCCACACCAGCTGCATTTTATGCGCATGAATTTGAAAGGAGTAATGCAACTGCTATTGCAAATCAGATAGTTTCTTCACCTGTTGATATATTTTTAGGCTCGGCCTATAAGGATTTTACTCACCCCGTAAACGGCCAAACACCGATTGATAAAATGAAACAACGGGGGTATACCGTCATTCGTAATTTTGATGATTTTTTAAGTACGCCAGCTACAAAAATCCTTGCTTTAATGGATGATAGCGTAACCAGGCCCAAAATGGATGGCCGGGGAAACTATTTGCCGCTAGCATTTAAGAAGGTAACCCAAGCCTTTAAAAATGCACCAAATGGATTTTTTATGATGATAGAAGGATCGCAGATTGACCATGGGGGCCATAGCAATAACCTTAAGCAGGTAATTACCGAAAACAGCGACTTTGACCGTGTAGTTGGCGATGCTCTACGCTTTGCCGATGAGGATGGCGAAACACTGGTTATTGTTACTGCCGATCACGAAACAGGCGGCTTATCATTATTGGATGGTAATATTAATAAAGGCTATGTTTGGGGTGATTTTAGTACAAACGATCATACCGGCACGCCTGTGCCTGTATTTACTTACGGCCCGCATTCGCTTGATTTCAGAGGCGTTTTTAACAATACCGATATTTTTAACAAAATAAAATCCTTGCTAAATAAGTGATTAACCATTGATTTGTTGGTCACCAAAAAAAGCCGTCTCATGAATAATCCTGAGGCGGCTTTATATATCGTATTGGAGTAATGGTCCTTATTACTGTTTTATCTAAACCGGCAAACAGCACTAAACAGTATCCATTGCGGTTTTATTATCACCTTCATTAGCAATAGCATCTTTTACAGCAGTATTTTCACAGGCATACCCAAACAAGCATCTGTCTTTTATCATGGTAGCAACCTCGGCTGGTACAAATTCTTCCCACCCGCTTACACCCTGTTTTATGAGTTGTAATACTTTATCTGTTTCTACATGGAGGTTATTTTCGTTATAATGCCTGATATCTTCTATTTTGTTATTGGCTATCAGGTAACGGTACAGATCCATGAGGTGAGGAGGTGGATTAAACTTAAGGCAATTCCAGATAACCCCATTACGCAAAGTGGGGTAAATGAATAGTTTTACCTTGCGGCTGAATAAGGTGGCAAACGATTCCAGAATACCACCCGGAAGGTCCTGGTAATGTTCTTCAGAAAAAACATATTCCAGGTTGGGGTAGCCCAAAACCACGCCCATCTTCAATTTAGTGATCTTTGACAGGTAGGCCACTAATTTATAATATTCATGAAAATTGGAGATCATTACCGTTTGCCCAAGCGAACATAGAATATCCACCCGATCAAGGAAATCTTTTTCATCAATTTCCGCAGTTAGGTCGGCGTTCCTTTCTTTTAATGATTGCAAGGTAAGTTCGGTAACTACCACAACATTTTCCTTGTCAACATCGGGTTCCTGCATAAATTGTTTAACACCCGTATTGAGCATATCTAAATGCACATTAATGATTGGGCGGAAACGTCCGCGTATCACCACGATATGCTTCTTATACAAAACTTCAGAAGGCTGCAGGTTTTTACCGTTGGGGCTAAAAACGGCCGCATCCGAAAAACCATATTTTACCAGGTGTAAACTCATCAGGCGGTTATCTACCTTAGTAAAGTCGGGTCCTTCAAAACGGATCATATCTATCTGGATCCGGTCTCTGGATAGGTTATCCATTAATGAAAGCAAAAACACAGGAGCGATCTCATTGTAATAAAAACAGGCATACATGAGGTTTACTCCCAATATCCCTACTGCCTGTTGCTGCAAATTATTATCATTATCTAATAATTTTACATGTAGCACTACATCGTTAAACGCTCCATTCGGCTCCAGCTGAAAACGCACGCCCATCCAGCCATGCCCATCATTTGTTTTGTTATAATTAAGCGCCGATACCGTATCAGAAAAGGCAAAGAACGTTGTAGTATCCCCGCGCTGCTTGGCCAGGCGTTCTATTAACAGACCATACTCATGATCAAGCATCGAAATCAGGCGCGATTCACTTACGTAACGGCGTACCTGCTGCACTCCATAGATAGCATCAGAAAAAGTCATATCATAAGCCGACATGGTTTTGGCAATGGTGCCCGATGATGCACCAGCCTTGAAAAAATTGGCGGCTACATCTTGTCCGGCGCCAATTTCGGCAAACGAGCCATAAATTGAGGGGTCGAGATTAATGGCAAGCGCTTTTTGTTTTGTTCCAATATCTTTATTATGAATACTATTCATGCACTTTTTATTTGTTATTAACTATGCCCAAAATCACGAAGCGATAAGACGATATAAAATTACGATTTTTTAGGTAATAGGTAGCTAAATATTAGGAAAAAGGCAAGGAAACAGGTTTTATTTTTTAATAAAGGTATCAAATTAAGCTTTCGGGTTGCTTACTTATCAACAAATCTTAATAAAGTAAATACATTAGAAAAAGAATGTGGAGCAGGTATTACGATCGGTGAAATACTTAATTATTCTTTCTTATCCGGCTGATTTTTTTATCCTCATTTCACCTGCTTTTTATAACTTACCGCTTTATATATAAAACGTACATGCTGAAAAGCGTAACCTTAGTCCACTATAAACTTTGTAAATGTTATAAATTAAAGGTAATGAGCCGGTTCATTACTGTAATAACAGTTTTGTTTATTTTTTTATTAGTACCTGCCGGTTTGCTGGCCGAAGGTAGTAAGGAACTAAATTCAAACGGTGGCAGCCGGGCCTACCTGTTTTCGAGCAATACTACAAACAATGCATCATTCCCTTTCCCAACTTTAGGTACTATGAAGGTGTATGTAAAGGTTGGCGAAAGTATTTATGCAGGCTCAAGTGCCCAGGGAATTAATTCAGGTTCCATCAGCCTGCGCGCACCCGACGGCGCCACTTATACCAGCGAGGCTGCAGGAAACAATGGCCTTATCCTCAATCGCGCACAAGAAATGGCCGGGCCTCTGCCCAATAAGGGCGGTTATACACCGTTTATTAAAATTGTTCAGGCAGGGCAGGAGGGGATCTGGGAAGTTGACTTTATTGCAGAAAACCCCGGCTTCGATCTTGGCGGAAACCCACCCACCGTGCCCGCTAATGCTAATTGGATCCAACCAACTGCCGAGTATATAGCTGCCTTTGACGTATCTGTACGTAATACTACTAACACAGGCTTTATAAGCGGCAGAGTTTATACACAGGTTTTTTCGGGCATATTGGGTACGTTCAATGTGGGGTTTAATGGCATATTTCATATTTTAACCAGGGATGGATACCGGTATACACTCAACAATAATGGGCAGGCAGGCAACGGATTTACCTTTTTTGTAAACAATAAAGGTTTTAGGAATGCCGATGGTTTAGCATCTTATAAAAGTATCAACGGCCTTAGCGCCAATATTAATGTGCAGGATCCACGAGCGGCAGATACGCCAATAGATATTACGCAGAAAATATTTTTTAACACCCCGGCAGCTGATATGCCTGCCGTTGCCAATACACCAGGTTCTGCCACAACCTGGCTGTTAAATACACCTGTTGCACCTACAATAAGCAATGTGACTTTTACGGGGACAGAAGGAACCGCAGGAAAGGCTGGTACCAGCCCTTTAGGAGCCGATTTTACCTTTAATATTACCGGTAACGGCAGCTACATAATTGCCATTGATGTGAACCGCAATGGCCTGTACACCGATGCTATCGACCGGAAACTAACCGGCCAGGCCAATGCAGGCGCCAACCAGGTGCATTGGGATGGTTTGGATGGATTGGGCAACAAGGTAACGGCTAATACCGCCGCGCTTTATAAAGCCAATATAACTATAACTACAACAGCCGGGGAGGTACATTTCCCATTTTTTGACGTAGAGCGAAATGTGAACGGGTTGCTGCTCAGTCGTACCAATGGTACTTTTGCCCCCGATGATTCGCTTTATTGGGATGACACCCCCATAACCGTTGTAGGCACGCCATCAAACCCAATTAAAAATCTTACAGGCTTAAGCAGTGCCATAAACGGGCATAAATGGGGCACCAGCACAGCTATCCCTAATAATGATGCTGATTTTGGCAATAACAAATGCATTGATACCTGGAGCTATATTAAAAGTAAGCCTGTAAATACTGCCGTTAGTTTTGTGATGCAGGAGGCCGATCTTTCTGTAGAAAATATTTCTGCTATAACGGCTTGTTCGGGTCAGCCAGTTATATACAAGGTAACCGTAAAAAATAACGGGCCATCCGATATTAGTACAGCGCAGTTCGGCTTTAATTTTCCTGCCGAAATTAGTGGGCTATCGGTTAGCAGCGCAGCGACCACTGGGATATCTGCAGTAAATGGTGGTACAATTACGGCAAATGCTTATCACTCCAATGTCAACCTGGCCAATGGAGCGGTACGTACATTTACCATCACAGGGAAGGTGGCCTTAACTACAGGTGGCGATCTTACCGTTTCTGCGGGAATTTTGCGCCCGGCAGATGTAACCGATCCTGATGCTACCAACCCCGATGCAACGCCACCCGCCGACGCAGCTATTGAGTGCGAGGTGATGCCCTCTGGTACGGGGTGTAACAATATTAAAACCAATACGGTTAATATTACCATTGGCCCGGATGCCGGTCCCGATCAAACGATATTGCAAAACGCGCAGGCTACAATGGCCGCTACGGGTATGGGTACCTGGACACAGGCTGGCAATGATGCGCTGGCAGCCACAATTACCAATCCGGCAAGCGCCGCCACTACTATAACCGGCTTAAATAGTTTGGGCTTGTTTCATTTCATTTATACCAACACCAGCGGATGCGCGGATACGGTAGTGCTGAAGGTTATATCAACTGATCTGGATATTCCCAACATCATCACTCCCAAAAATGATGGCAAAAATGATGCTTTTAAAATTGTGGGCCTTGAAAGCTATCCCGGTTCACAATTGCTGATCTTTAATCGCTGGGGTAATGAGGTTTACCGGGCTGATAATTATAAGAACGACTGGAACGGCAACGGCCTGGCCGAAGCCACCTACTATTATATCCTGAACAGGAAAGAACATACCGGCGAAATTATCCCGTTTAAGGGCTGGGTGTTTTTAAAATTAAGTAAATGATGAGTAGCTGTAAACTATATATGTTAATAACCGGCCTGGTTTTACTCGCAGTAAAATTGCAGGCCCAGCAAAGTATACAGTTTAGCCAGTATCTGTTTAATGGTTTGGCAGTAAACCCTGCTTACGCCGGTTATAAAGAGGATTGGACTGTTAACTTAAGCAGTCGCATTCAATGGGTGGGAATTAATGATGCACCCAAAACGGGTACGGTATCAGTTGATGGTTTAACAAACAGTACCAATCAAAATATTGGGTTAGGACTCATTGCCACGTTTGATAAATTGGGCCCCGAAAGCACTTCATCAATATATTTAAACTATGCCTACCGGTTGAGGCTGGATGAAGATGACACCAAACGGTTAAGCTTCGGGATTGGCTTCGGTGCCATACAATACCGGTTAGATGGTACTAAATTTAATGCCACGGATGATGGCGACGCCAATATACCTGCGGGAACCCAAAGTAATGTGACGCCCGATTTTCGTTTCGGGGTATACTATTACTCGCCAAAGGTTTATTTTGGTGCATCGGTATTTAATTTGTTATCGGGGCTGGGTAATGCGGTTGATCATTTGCAGCAATATAAACAGGCGCGAACGGTGTATTTAATGGGCGGCACCATGATTCCGCTGAGCCCTTTCATCGACCTTAAGCCTTCACTAATGATCAAGGAGGATTTTAAAGGGCCAACCAATATGGATGTAAGCAATTATGTGGTATTTAACAAGACGGTATGGCTGGGGGCGTCATATCGCACAGGGATTAACTTATGGAATAAAAGCAACCTGCAAAGCGGACTGGATAAAACCGATGCGGTGGCTGCCATAATACAATTTTATGCGAGTAATCATTTCAGGATAGGATATTCTTATGATTTTACAACCAGTAAGCTGGCCAGTTCGCAAAGCGGATCGCACGAACTATCGCTCAGTATCAGTTTCCCGGGCAAAAATCAAAGAGTTGTTAGTCCACGATATTTTTAGGCAGATGAAGAAGTTTATATTGATCGGAATGTTTATGACTTTGCTTGCAAAGGTAGTTTGCGGGCAAGAGCAGCTATCCGTAAAGCAACAGGCCGATAAGTTTTTTGAACGCTATGAATATTTCAAAAGCCTGAAATTCTACCTGAAACTGACGGATCGCGGAAAACCAGGTGTGAAACTTGCAGAGCGTATTGCTACTTGCTACCGCTATATCAACCATTACCCGGAAGCTGAGGAATGGTATGCAAAAGCGTTAACAGATCCTAAAGCCGAAAAACTCAGTCATTATTTTTATGCCGAAGTATTGCTCAGGAATCAGAAATTTGATCAGGCCAAGCAACAATATAAACTTTACTTCGCAGATGACGACGGAGCATTAGCGCTAAAAATAGCCAATTGTGATTCGGCCATGGCGTGGATAAAACAGCCATCGCCATACAAAGTGAATAATGCCGGGAATGTAAACACGCCATATTCTGACTGGGGAGCAGCTTACGATGGCAAAACTGGGATTGTATTCACGTCCGACCGTGAAACCGGGGATGACAAAACGGATAACCGTACTGGCAATGGCTGGTTTAAATTATACGCATTCGATTTAAACACCAGGGAAACAAAGCAATTTTCTTTAGATCAGGGTAATAGCACGGAGTTTGAAGATGCATATCATGTTGGTCCGATGGTTTTGAACCATACAAGCGACACCGCCTACATTACGCTTACTACCGAAGTAATGGCTAAAAAATTACCAATAGATAAGCGTATCGGCAAAAACAGGCAAAGGCTTTATACACGCCGCCTGCAACTGGTAATGGCTGTAAAAAAGAATGAACGCTGGGTTATCTCGGGTAGTTTCTCTTACAATAATGTTCAAATGTATTCGGTTGGTAATGCTGCCTTATCCCGAGATGGCAAGCTGATCTATTTCAGTTCGGATATGCCCGGGGGTATGGGTAAAACCGACCTGTGGTATTGTGAAAAACTTGCAGATGGGTTATGGGGAAAGCCCGTGAATTGTGGCCAAACCATCAACAGCAAAGAGGAGGAAAACTTTCCTAATGTAGATGAAAATAACATTTTGTATTATGCATCCAGGGGCTTGCCTGGCATGGGCGGCTACGAAATTTATGCCGCGCATGGCGAAAAAGCTAATTGGGGTACGCCTCAAAACCTGAAGTCCCCTATTAACACTACCAGCGATGATTTTAATTTTATAACTAAGGATGGTCAAAGTGGCTACCTGTCATCAAATCGAGATAACGGCAAGGGCAGTGACGATATTTATACTTTTACCCTAACTAAGGATACTATACCAATAAAGCCGGTGGCCGAATCACCCAAGCCTGTTTTTGCAGTAACAAACCCCGATTTTTCGGTAAGAACTATTTATTACGACCTTGATAAATCATTCATCAGGCCCGATGCCGCTGCAGAACTGGATAAGCTGGCTGCTATTTTAAAGCAATATCCGACATTAAAAATTGCATTATCCTCCTACTGCGATTCAAGGGCATCCTATCAATATAACCTGGTGCTATCACAACGCCGGGCCAAAGCTGCAACGGATTACCTTGTTGCAAAAGGGATTTCTGTTTTGAGAATAACGGCCACAGGCTACAGCGAAACACACCTTGTAAACAAATGTGCAGAACATATAAATTGTGCCGAAACGGATCATCAGTTGAACAGGAGGACTGAGGTTGAAGTAATTTGGAAAGCTAATTAGCACCATGCTACTTATGGCCATAAAATGTTCAATACTGTTTAGTTTATTGAAATTTATAGGATAATATTGCCGTGCAATAAAAACGAAGATTTTATACATCGCATATTATGAATTGGGAAACATTATTATCCGCTAAACGGTGGGGGTATGAAGATAAATATATTGCAAGTCAGGCCGATGCGCGTTCTGAATTTCAGAGGGACTATGATCGTATTATATTTTCTTCTCCATTCAGGAGGCTGCAGAATAAAACCCAGGTATTCCCTTTGCCGGGAAGTATCTTTGTTCATAACCGGCTTACACATAGCCTGGAAGTAGCCAGTGTTGGCAAGTCATTAGGTCGCATATATTATAATAAATTAAAGGAAGAAGAGCCCGATCTGGATACCCGCCTGCCACTCATCAGTGAGATTGGCAACATTGTATCTGCGGCATGTTTGGCTCATGACCTTGGTAACCCGGCATTCGGGCATTCGGGCGAATCTGCTATATCTCATTACTTTACCGATGGTGACGGTATGCGTTTCCAAAAAAGCGTTACTGCTGAGCAATGGAGCGACCTGGTCAATTTTGAAGGTAATGCCAATGCGCTGCGTATTTTAACCCACCCTTATGCAGGCAAAGGATACGGCAGTTTTGCCCTTACCTATACCACCATTGCCGCTATTGCTAAATATCCGTGTGCTTCCATTGCTGGTGGCGATAAAACAAACATCTATACCAAAAAATATGGTTTTTTCCAGTCGGAACAGGCAGGGTTTGAAAAGATAGCGTCGGAGCTTCAGTTAAGTAAAGTGCAGGAATCGCCTTTGATGTATAAGCGCCATCCATTAGTATACCTGGTAGAAGCCGCCGATGATATTTGTTATAATATTATCGACCTGGAAGATGCGCATCGCTTAAAAATATTATCCTACCAGGATGTTGAAGATATAATGCTTCCATTATGCAACGATCCTAAAATGAAAGCCCGGCTGGAAGATATTGATGATACAGATGCTAAAGTAGCGTATTTACGTGCCCGGTCTATCAATACACTGATACAAGCCTGCTCTAAATTGTTTTATCAGGAGCAGCAAACTATTTTGGATGGAGATTTTAATTATTCACTGATTGATATGATAGATGAGCCGTTTCGCTCTATCATGAAAAACATCACAAAGCTATCGGTAAAAAAAATCTATAACTATTCGTCGGTTGTACAAATAGAGGTTGCAGGTTATAAGGTTATGGGAGGTATACTGGAGGAGTTTATTCCGGCCTATTTGCAAAATAGCTCCAAATACCATCAAAAACTGGTTGAATTGATCCCCAAACAATTCCTGACCAGCAAACAGGATGATTATTCAAAAATTCAAAGCGTGCTGGATTTTGTATCGGGGATGACAGACCTGTATGCGGTAGAGTTGTTCAGGAAGATCAAAGGCATATCTTTTCCGTCGATGAGTTAAAATCGGGGATTCTTTTTAGCAGCCTATACAACCCGGCAAATTGTTGGAGCGTTTTTTGTGATATACTACTTTAGTAAACTATTATTAATAAGGATACTAAGATTAGTAAACCGATTTATTATTAAAATAAATCGATTAAAGGTTTAGTAGTATAAATTCAATTTAATATATTACCCAATATTTGAAGTAAATAAAATAAGAGGGTGAAAAAAAAACTATCGATTGTTGATATAGCCAATGCGTTAAACGTATCAAAAACTACTATTTCGTTTATCCTGAACGGTCGCGCCCAGGAAAAACGGATCAGCAGCGAATTGGTTGAACGCGTAATGAAATATGTAACTGAAGTAGGGTATAAGCCCAATTCGCTTGCCAAAAGTTTACGTACAGGTAAATCAAATACCATAGGTTTAATGGTGGAGGATATTTCGAACCCTTTTTTTGCGAGCATAGCCAGGCTGATTGAAGACCGCGCCTACAAAAACGGCTACAAAATTATTTATTGCAGTACCGATAACGATACCCACAAAACCCGCGAACTGATAGATATGTTTAGGGACAGGCATGTGGATGGTTATATTATGGCTCCACCTGAAGGGATTGAGGAAGATATTGAATCGCTGCTAAAAGATGGTATGCCGGTGGTATTGTTTGACAGGCATTTACCTAAAGTAGATGCAGATTTTGTTGAGATAGATAATCTTTTTAGCGCATACAATGCTACACGTCACTTTATTGAGCAGGGATTTAAGAAAATCGCCTTCGTTACATTTTTTTCACCGCAAACACAAATGGTTGATCGTGTAAAGGGATATAGTGAGGCCATAAAAAGCGAAAACCTTGATGCTATAATAAAGGAGATTGCGTTTAACCACAACGACGAACTGATCATGGAGCCATTGCGTGATTTTTTAAAGGCGAACCAAAATCTTGATGCCATACTTTTTGGTAACAACCACATTGGTATCTGCTGCCTTAAGATCATGAAAGAGCTTAATATACAAGTCCCCGGCGATATAGCACTAATATCTTTTGATGATCATGATGTTTTTAAATTACACACTCCGCCTGTATCGGCCATAGCCCAGCCTGTAGAGGAAATTGCAGATAATGTGATAACCGTTTTACTAAATAAACTTAATGCACCATCGGCTCCGGAGAAATCAAGATCCATTATTTTAAAGACAGAATTGAAGATCAGGAGCTCGTCGATAAAAAAGTCTAATTAATTCCAGGAGTCACCTCCCTGTCAACAGACCGGATCCATGAACAAATTCAAGGATAGCAACTGCTTTTTAGGCATGAGGTAATCATATCTTAACTCAAATTACCCTTTCTTAATCGTTTCCTCCACAAAAAAAGATCATACATGCTAAAATATGGGTAATGATTGCTAAATTGTTAGCTCAATAATTTATAATACTGTATTACTTTTGAAAAAAATATTTAGTAATGATAACTTTTGACTGGAAAGGCGTATTCCCCGCGGTAACTACAAAGTTCACAGATAGTGACGAAATTGATTTTGATGCATTTGACATCAACTTAAATGCACAGCTTGAAGCCGGTGTTGACGGCTTTATTTTAGGCGGATCACTAGGCGAAGCCAGTGTGCTTAGCGACGATGAAAAGTTTTCGTTACTGGAGCATACCATTGCTTTTGTTAATGGTAAAGTGCCTGTAATACTGAACATTGCCGAGCAAACCACCAAAGCAGCTGTAGCCTGTGCTCAAAAAGCGTTTGATACCGGTGCAGATGGCTTGATGCTATTGCCGCCAATGCGTTACAATAGCGAGGAACGTGAAACTCTTGCCTACATTGGCGCGGTTGCTAAAAGCACGCAGTTGCCGATCATGATTTATAATAACCCGGTTGATTATAAGGTTGAAGTTACGCTGAACATGTTTGAGCAGTTAGCTGCTTTTGATAATATTAAGGCGGTAAAAGAATCAACCCGCGATGTATCAAATGTAACCCGGATGTTTAACCGTTTTGGTAACCGTTTTGCCGTATTTACAGGTGTCGATCCGCTGGCTATGGAAAGTTTAGTGATGGGTGCTGATGGCTGGGTTGCCGGTTTGGTTGATGCCTTCCCTAAAGAAACCGTTGCTATTTACCGTTTGGTAAAAGCCAACAGAATTGCAGAAGCTTTAGCTATCTACCGTTGGTTTTTACCTGTGCTTGAGCTTGATATCCACCCAAAATTAGTACAATATATAAAACTTGCCGAAGTTGCTACCGGTATTGGTACCGAAAATGTACGTGCTCCGCGTTTACCATTAATTGGCGAAGAGCGTGCTAAAGTGCAAAAGATCATCAATGACGCTTTAGCGGTACGCCCTGTATTGCCTGTAGGCAGCTGGGGAAAATTAAGCGAAGTTGAAGCTTAATATTTGATATCAAGTTAACCTATCTTAAAATTAAAGCTTGCAGTTAGCCTTTGGCTTTCTGCCTTAAGCTTTTGGTTTATATAATGAGTAGTAAAACATTTTTTTGTATAGATGCGCATACCTGCGGCAACCCGGTTAGACTGGTTGCCGGCGGCGGGCCAACGCTGAAGGGCGATAACATGAGCCAAAAGCGCCAGCACTTTTTAAAAGAATACGACTGGATTCGTACGGGGCTAATGTTTGAGCCAAAGGGGCATGATATGATGTCGGGCAGTATATTGTACCCACCTCATGATCCTGCAAATGATGTGGCCGTTTTATTTATAGAAACCAGCGGCTGCCTGCCTATGTGTGGGCATGGCACCATAGGCACTATCACCATTGCTATTGAAGAAGGCTTAATAACCCCCAGGGTACCCGGTATAGTGCGCATGGAAGCACCAGCAGGCCTTGTGTTGATAGAATATAAGCAGGAAGGTAAAAAGGTAACATCAGTAAAACTGAGGAATGTTGCAGCTTACCTTGCCGCAACAAATTTAGAGGTAGAGTGCCCCGACCTTGGAATGCTGACCATTGATGTATCTTACGGCGGTAATTATTACGCCATAGTTGATCCGCAGCCAAATTTTGCAGGTCTTGAAAATTACACTGCCGGGCAGTTGATAGCCTGGAGCCAGGTTTTGCGCAAGCGTATTAATGAAAAATATCAATTTGTTCATCCACAGGATCCTACTATCAATACCTGTACACATATCCTTTGGGCCGGTGCTACGTTATCGGAAGATGCTACCGCCCGTAACGCTGTTTTTTATGGCGATAAAGCTATTGACAGATCCCCTTGCGGTACGGGTACATCGGCCCGCATGGCACAGTGGTTTGCAAAAGGTAAACTGAAAGTTGGTGAGCCTTTTATTCACGAAAGCATCATCGGCAGTAAATTTACCGGCAGGGTTGAGGAAGTGGTGAAGATCAATGATATGGATGCTATTGTCCCCAGTGTGGAAGGTTGGGCCAAGGTATATGGCTACAACACTATTAAAATAGATGATGATGATCCATACGCGCACGGTTTCCAGGTTATATAGGGTTAATAAATAGATTAAGAAATAATAAATCCGTCATTGCGAGGTACGAAGCAATCCCCACATTACAGAGCAACCAACATGGCTGACCTGCTTATCGGGGATTGCTTCGTACCTCGCAATGACGGTGATGATTAAATTATACAATATTTAAGCTTTTGGCTTTATGCCTTTAGCTTTACGCTTCAAAAAAATATGGCAAAAGTGCTGATCATTGGTGGTGGGATAGTTGGTTTAAGTTCGGCTTATTATTTACATAAGGCCGGGCACCAGGTTACGGTGCTTGATAAAGGTGATATGACCGATAACTGCTCATACGGAAACGCGGGCATGATAGTGCCAAGTCATTTTATTCCGCTTGCTACCCCTGGTATGGTTACACAGGGAATCCGCTGGATGTTTAACAGCAAAAGCCCTTTTTATGTTAAGCCATCCCTCAACCCGCAATTAATTTCGTGGGGACTAAAATTTTTACAGAAAGCCAACGCCGGGCATGTGGAACGGTCGGCGGTACCATTAACCGAGCTTTCCTTATTAAGTAAGAAGCTTTATGAGGAATTGAGCAAAGAGCCAGGTTTTGATTTCGATTTGGTAGAGAAAGGCATCCTGATGTTTTATAAAACAGAAAAAGCCGGAGAGGAAGAAGCCCACATGGTCGAAAAGGGCAGAGAATTAGGTCTGGATATGGCAGTACTTAGTCCGGCTGAGTGTGTTAAGCTGCAGCCCAACCTTAAGCTTGATGTATTGGGCGCGGTGCATTACCGTTGCGATGCGCACCTATCGCCAAATAAGCTAATGGCTGCTTTGATAAAATACCTTAAAGGGGCAGGTGTAAACCTGGTTACTAATAAAGAAGTAACTAAAATTGAAACTACCGCAAGTAAGATAAGCGGCGTTTTATCGTTTGATGAAAAGTTTACTGCCGATGAATACATTGTTGCGGGTGGCTCATGGTCTCCGGCAATTGGCAAGTTATTGGGTATAAAAATATTGCTGATGCCTGGCAAGGGCTACTCATTTAATGTGAAGGAAGAAATTCCATCCATGCAGATCCCGGCCCTGCTGGCCGAGGCCCGTGTTGCCATAACGCCTATCAACGGCGGTTTACGTTACGGTGGCACCATGGAGCTGGATAAGATCAATAGCCGCATCAACATGAACCGGGTGAAGGGTATTGTAGAGTCGGTGCCAAAATATTTCCCTGATTTAAAACCAGCTGTTCCGGCCGAAAAAGATACCTGGTTTGGCTTCCGTCCATCATCTGCTGATGGCTTACCTTACATTGGCAGGAGTAATAAATTCAATAACCTCACCATCGCGACAGGGCATGGAATGATGGGGTTGAGCCTGGGAGCAGCGACCGGATTGCTGGCCCAGGAGATCATATCGGGTAAACCTACAACTATTAGTATTGGAGCTTTTGCGCCAGATAGGTCATAGTTTGTTTTTAAATAATAAGACATAAGTTACCGTCAATTGTGAATGGTAAAATTTCGCGAAACTCTGAAGGGGGAAATGACGTTTTAAAAGGTTTGTCATCCTGAACGAAGTGAAGGATCTATTTGCGGACTGTACAGGGCGAAGAAGCATGGCTAATAATAGATGCTTCACTTCGTTCAGCATGACAAATGGCTTTTTTGTAAACACATCATAGGTAGGCACGAAGCAATGACGATAATTTTGATACCGTCGATAAATACGGAATAACTAAAGCTGGGGTTAACGTCACAACGCCTCATCAACCAACTGCTTTAAAGCGTAATAACGATCATGCCTGCCCTCATTTTTAATATAAAAACACATCATGAATGCGGCATAATGCTTTTCGTTATTTATCCACGGAAAACTGCCAAATAAACCAGGGCTGCTTATGGCCGGTGTTTGGTTTTGTGATCCCGATGCTTTCAAAACCCATTCGCCAAAACCGTATCCGGCATTGCCGGCTTCCTCTGGAGCATAGGTTACCTTTACGGCAGAAGTAATTCGGTCAATCTGCATTTCGTTCACGCTTTTTTCAGTCAGAATTTGTTTACCGCTGTAAGTGCCCTTGTTTAGCATCATCACCAAAAAGTTCAAATAATCGGCAGGTGTACTCCATGCGCCTCCGGCCGGGAATGCTACGGGGCCTTTCCCAAAATCGGTATTAGTCATACCACATGGCCCGGCTATGCGTTCAGCAAACAGGGTTTCAAAATTTTTGCCGCTTATTTTTTCAATAACAGCCGCTGCCATCTGCAGGCCCACATTACTGTACCTGAACAGGGTTCCGGGTTTGCCTTCAATTGGCATCCCTGCAATGTTTTGAATGGATTCATCCATACTATGGATGTCTTTCATATCCTGCAGGCTTTCTTTTATTGGCGGGGCTTTAATGCCGGTTAGATGCGAAAGGCACTCACCGATAGTAATACCACCTTTGCCGCTTTTTGAAAGTACGGGCAGGTATTTGCCAACAGTATCAGTCAGTTTTAATTTGCCTTCATCTACAAAGGTCATTACCAGGGCTGCGCTAAGCCATTTGCTGCAGCTGGCAACTGGTATTTTGGTGTTAGGGTTGAAGCTATCAAGGTTTGGTGTTTTGCCCATTTTGCGGGCTATCATTTTGGTGGCAAATCTTTGCTTCATACTCATGTCTGTCTTTATGCCGGTATAAATTATTTTTCCTTCCTTATAAACCATTAATACAGACCGGCCACCCATTTTTTCGGTATTGTCTGTCAGCCATTGGTCTACCTTTTCAAAATGGTGCTGGGCTTTTGCTATCGTGACTACAAAAATAAAAAGTAGCAGCGTCAGTGTCTTTTTCATGATATCAGCATAAATTATAAATAAGCATAATGTAAAATGCGGTGCTTTAGGTTATTGGAATGATTTTAAGCTACAATGCCATTTTCTCGCAAAGCCAATACTATTCAGCAACAGGGCAATTAGTAACGAACTGTAAAACCATAACTGCTTCCCGGTTTTTTCCATCGGGCAAATCTACCTAAAGATAAACATCAGCTGGTGAAAATTAGAGGTGAAGCTGAAAATATCGGGGGTGAAGCCTCGCCCCGACCCTTTCCAAAGGAGAGGGAGATAAAAATAAGTTTAATAAATACAGGTAACTATGCAAAACAAAGTCCTTTCTTTGAAAAGGATTGGGGTGACTCTTCTTTTTTCCTACATAGCCATCTTTTTACAAAAGTCCCCTTAACTTATCGAAGCTTTTTAACATCTTTACGAATACAAAAAGTAAAAATTCATTAGCGATCTATGCAGCATTGGTTAGTAAAGTCAGAACCCGTAAAATATAGCTGGGAAAAATTTAATAAAGACGGCCGTACCTTTTGGGATGGCGTGCGTAACTACCAGGCCCGCAATAATTTAAAACTGATGCAGGAGGGCGACCTGGTACTGTTTTACCACAGTAATGATGGTAAGGAGGTGGTAGGTATAGCCAAAGTGGTAAAAGAATTTTACCAGGACCCCACTACCACGGATCCTAACTGGGTGGTGGTTGACCTATCGCCGGTTGAAGCGCTTAAAAAACCGGTAACGCTGGAGGTAATAAAAGCCGACGAGCAACTAAAAGATGTGGGCCTGGTACGCCAGGGCCGCTTATCTGTTATGGCGTTAAAACGCGAAGAGTTTGACAGGATCCTGGAACTGGGCAGTTAATTACCATGACATCAAAAATCAATAGCAGTATAAAAGCAGCAGTAATAACAATAGTGATGTTTTTGCCTCATGCTGTAATTGCGCAATCACCATTTGCGGGGCTCGAAAACCTGTTTCCCGTTCCGCAAAATTATGTGGTAAGGCATATTACAAAGCCACCGGTTATTGATGGGGATATTGATGATGCCGCATGGCAACAAGCTAAATGGACTGGCGACTTTGTGGATATTGAGGGCGATTTGAAACCCAAACCACCGCTGCAAACCAATGTTAAAATGCTTTGGGACGATAAATACCTGTATGTAGCCGCCAGTATAAATGACCCGCAGGTTTGGGGTACCTTAAAAAATCATGATGATATTGTATATCACGATAATGATTTTGAGCTGTTTATTGATCCTGCTACCACCACGCATACTTATTATGAGATTGAGGTAAATGCGTTGAACACCATTTTTGATTTATTTTTAAACAAACCTTACCGTAACGGCGGCGGCGGACTTATAGGATGGGATGCTAACGGCCTTCTATCGGCGGTAAAGGTGCAGGGTACCTTAAATAATACAGCCGATACCGATAAGGGATGGACGGTTGAAATGGCTATTCCTTTTAGTGCTATTACAGTGGGTTTCAGCTCCCGGATCCCTAAAAATGGAACCATATACCGGATCAATTTTTCGAGGGTGCAGTATGATACCAAAATTGTTGGTGGCCATAATGTAAAACTGAAAGATTCAACCGGGCGTGATCTGGCTGAACATAACTGGGCATGGTCATCACAGGGTGAGATTAATATGCACACTCCCGAGCATTGGGGTTACCTGTTGTTCAGTGAGCACGAGGCGGATGATGTGGTGTTTACCTTACCTTATGCCGAAGAACAAAAGAAATACCTGTGGCTGGTTTACTACCGCCAAAAATTGTGGTACAGGCAGCACCATGAATTTGCATCTTCACTTGGTAAATTGGGGGTAAAGGGTAAATACGATATTGCCGGGAACAGCAATAAGTTAAAATTGGAAGCTACCAAAAGCCAGTTTGAAGCTACTGTAACCGATAAAAAAACTAACATAACCTATACCATAAACCATGAAGGTTTCATACAACAATTAAAACCGATACGACCATGAATAAGCGCCAATTTTTAAAAGCCGGTTTATTGGCCGGCGTTGCCTCGCAGTTGCCTTTATTAAGTACTGCATCTGTGGTGAATACCCCTAACCCTAAGAAAAAAGTAAAGAAAAACTGGATCTGGATAAACCCCAGTCTGAAAGATACAGACGATGAGCTGAAGACTAACTATTCGGCATACAAGGCAAAAGGGATAACCGGGATATTTTTTGAGAACGATAGCGAAAGACATTTCCGCGCGGCCAAAGCTGCCGGAATGGAAGCCCATCGCTGGATATGGACCTTTAACCGGGCCGAGCTGCTTACCGAACACCCGGAGTGGTATAGCAAAAACCGTAACGGCGATTCATGCGCCGATAAACCGCCCTATGTAACATACTACCGTTGGCTCTGTCCATCGCGCCCCGAGGTACAGGATTACCTGACCAGTACGGTTGATAAGATTTTGGCGCTGGATTATGTTGACGGCATCCACCTGGATTACGTGCGTTATTGCGACGTGGTGTTGCCCGTAAATCTTTGGGATAAATACAAAATAGAGCAGACCAAAGAACTGCCCGAGTATGACTACTGTTATTGCGAGGTTTGCCAGGCCAAATTTAAGGAGCAGTATGGGCAGGAAGTTAAAGCCATCCAATACCCGGAAGCCAGCCTTTCCTGGCGCTTGTTCAGGTATGGTAATATTATCAGGGTGGTGAACAGCATTTCGGCAATAGCCAAACAACATAAAAAAGCAATTACAGCGGCCGTTTTTCCAACGCCTGAAGTTGCCCGCCGTAACGTACGGCAGGACTGGACAAACTTTCACCTTGATGGCGTATGCCCGATGATATACCATGGCTTTTATAAAGAAGGCGTAAGCTGGATAGGCGATGCCGTGGCCGAAGGTGTTCACTTTTTAGATGGTAAATTTCCGCTGTATGCCGGTTTGTATATCTCTGATTTTAAAAATGATGAAGAAGTGCGTTCCGGAATACAATATGCCTTGAAGAATGGCGCTGCCGGGATCTCATTTTTTGGGAAGGTAACGCCTACTATTTTGGATATCTTGCACGAGGAAATGAAAGGATAGATAGGCGGATTTCAGATTTCAAATGTGCAAATTTCAGATTTCAAATGTGCAGATGATTTTATAATACAAGTAGTATTAAGTTACCGTCATTGCTTAGTGCCTTGCAATGGCGGTAGTTGTATAGCTTAAGTGTGTATTAGAACGTTTTCCGTCCTTGCTCCTTTGTCTTTCAGTCTTTTGTCAAAAAAAGCCTTTTACCTTAAAAACCTAACCTCTCAACTTATCCAGCAGGTGGCTAAGCTGATCTGCTTCTTCGGGGCTAAGGTTACCTTGGAGTACTTCGCGGGTTTTAAATTCTTCGTCCATTTTGGCAAGGGTTTGCAGGCCAAGTTCACTGATGCGGATATCAACTGCGCGGCGGTCTTTATTATTGGTACAACGCGAAACAAGTTCCTTCTGAATCAGCCGGTCGACGATGCGGGAGGCATCAGACATTTTATCAATCATCCTTTCCTTCAGCAAATTGATTGTTGCCGGTTTTGGATATTGCCCTCTTAATATGCGCAGGATATTAAATTGTTGCTGCGTAAGGTTATACTTATCAAAATGACAACGAAATGCGTTGTTTAGCCAGCCGGAAGTATAACTGATGTTGATTACTACTTTGTGGTAATTATCTTCAAATTTATTGCTTTGTATTTCGTCCTCTATCCGCATAATAGTTTTAATGACTAAAGTACAAATATGTTTATTTATTTTTAAATTGTTGTTACCGCATCAGGCTATTGGTATGAGGCTTAATTCTCATTATTTGTATCTTCCTTATTTTCAGCTGTTTTTGGTTTGCCATAATCCCAGGGACAGTGCAGGCATTTGTTTTTGCAGCAATAGCCGCGGGTAAGGTGATACTGCTTTGTAAAAACAAAGTTGCCATCTTCGTTTATATAGTAATCAATACCTTCCTGCAGCATTAGTTAAGTATTTTAACAAATATCTGGTTATGGAAATGATTTTTTAAATGCCTGCCGTCGCCATGCAGGGTCCATACCTGTTTGGGTTGAGTTTGGGCTATGGTTTCCAGGATATCGTTCCAGTCCACATGGTCGGATATAAAAAGTGTATCCTGGTTGTTTACCTGCAGGTTTTTCCAACCCGAGGCAAATAGGCGCTTAACGCCGGTAGCCCTAATGTAACTGTCAAATGTAAACGGTGGTACAATGTACACAAACTCGTCCTGCACCTTCATCAGTTTACGGCCATACATTTGATATTTGCCGGGAGGGAAACCCATCTTTTCGTAAATGGCATTGATGGGCATAATTTTATGATGTACCAGGATTTTTTTTTGCGGCGCGTGTTCCGTTATTAAATTGATAAGTCTTTGACTTTTACCCAGTCCATAAGCACCCAACAGGATATTGCTTTTAATGGCGTTTATCTTTTTAATTTCTTCGATAGGGTCGGGATGAATAACAGCCGGATCTGCAAAAGTGCTTTCGGTAATCAGTACGTCGGTAGTAACCCACGCGATAGGTTCACAGGTTGCATCGGGTTGCAGCTTGTAATCGCCGGTGTACAGGTAGCGTGTGTCCTCATATTCCATTAATACCTGGGCCGAACCCAGCATATGGCCTGCAGGTATAAAGGTTATCTTTACGTCACCAACAGTAAACTGCTCGTTAAAGGGAACGATATTGAAAACCCTGGCAGCTGTACGGTCATACCTTAGCTGCATAATGGTTGCGGTGGCTCTTGTGCAGTAAACCTCATTATTACCACTAATGGCATGGTCGGCATGGGCATGGGTAATTACCGCCTTTTTTGCGGGTAGTTTTGGATCGAGATAAAAATCACCGTATTTGCAATACAGGCCCTTATCATCTATCTGTACAAAATCATCAAGTATCATCATAATAAAGCTAAAAGCTAAAATTCGATATCAATAGCTTTTACCGGCTAAATTTAAATATTGGCAATGGCTAAATATTTGCTGTGTAATGCAAGCACCTGCGGAATTACCAGCTGATGATCGTCGTTTATAATGATATCATCTGCCAGCTTTTTCTTTTCTTCTTCTGAGATCTGCCGGGCTTCACGTTTTTCAACTTCCTGGCGGGATATGCCATCGCGCCGCGTTACCCTTGCAATGCGTGTATCCAGCGGTGCGGTAACTATTACTGTTTTATCGCATGTTTTGTTTGACCCGCTTTCAAATAGTATCGCTGCTTCCCGAATTATATAAGGGGCATTTTTTGCTTTTGATTCCAAAGCCTCAAAAGCCCTGAAAACTGCAGGATGTACAAGCGAGTTTAATTTCTCCAATTTGGCCGGATTGTTAAAAACGATAGCTGCAATATGTTTACGGTTGAGGGTACCATCCTCCAAATATGATTCGGCTCCAAAAGTTTGTTTGATTGCCTCAATCAGATCAGCATCAGTAATCATCACTTTTTTGGCTTCGTCATCAGCATAAAAAACCGGGATACCCAAAAGCTCAAAAACTTTTGCCACTGTGGTTTTGCCGCTGCCTATATTGCCTGTTAAACCTATTTTAAGCATTATTTTTTTACAATAAAATCAACATTAGCCGGAATTACTTTCACTATTTTACAAAAAGGAGGGAAGCGGGTGAGCTGTACGGGCAGGGTTGAATAGCCATGATCGCGCCAAAGGTCCAAATCGGCGGTAGCCTCAAACAGGTCTGCGGTCATATCCTTATAACGGTTTAATGAAGTGGTAAAAGTCACCTTAATTTTTTGAGGAAAAACCTTAACGTTATCGTAATTATGGTTGTTTACCAGCTTCACAGGAATCTCTAAGGTTTTTTCGGTGAACTCATCAACCGGGATAATAACCTGTACCGTTTTTGGATAAATACTTAAATTACCTTCGTTAACGGCTTGTAAATTTACACGTGTAGTAATAGTTTCATTAATATCATCCGCTTTTATCGAATCGGTTTTCCATTCCACTATCTTTTGGAGGCGTTCTGTTGGCCCGCTTACGGTTATATAAGCTGGTTTTATGGATACACTGCCCGATATTGCAAACTGTTTTTGGTACTTAATACCCATCATGGCCTTCACGGGTACTTTGCGGGTTAAGCGATTGCTAAAATCAAAATATAGCGTATCGGGATCAATAACGGTAATCTGCTGACTGGCTTCCCTGGCCGCATTGATCTGTTTAAGCTGGGTGCTTAGCACCACGTAGTTGCGGGTCTCCAGCGATGCCAGGTCAACAATAATTGGCTTGCTCTCCGGCTTCATCCTGGCGAACAGCATTTGCCAGCCTGTACCCTGAATAGTTGCTTTTATCGTATCGGCTTGTAACGAATGAAAGGCACGTTTTTGAGGAGCGTTTTTATATGCTATAGTTTCGTTAACAGTATAGGGTAAGGGGCTGGAGAGGGTAGTAAAGATCCATGCAACAACAGCCAACCCCAGGCAGGTAAAAAATGCCGAAAGTCGTCGCCGTTCTGTTGTGGATAATTTTACTATAGCCATTTTTCTTAGGATGAAGGATTAATGGACAAAGGAGTAAGGACTTTTTAGGTTAAAGGTTAAAGGCGAAAGGATAATGGTAAAATTACCAATCATCTTTCGCCTTTCGGAATGTCCTTCGGTCCTTGTTCCTTTATCCTTGCTGGTAAAAAGCTTAGCTTTTTACTACTGCCGGGGTATTCAACGCTTTTGAGGCATCTAAGGATATTGCCGATTTATCAAAACGGATCTTGCCGTTTTCTACCTCAACCAAAAAAGTAGCATCATTAAGGTCGATGATACGACCATGGATGCCGGCTGTTGTAACTACTTTGTCGCCTTTCTTCAGTTCATCTACGTATTTCTTCTGATCTTTTTGCTTTTTAACCTGCGGGCGGATCATGAAAAAATAAAATACTACGATAATTAATACCATAGGTATTAACATACCGTAACCACCTGAACCACCTGCCGGTGCCTGTAATAAAATAGTTGCTATCATTGTTTAAATTAATTGAATTATTTAGTTAAAACTTCGCCTATAAGGTGTACCATGGTTTGGGCAGGTACCGTGTTGGCTGTAACAGTAATTTGCTTGTCTTGTAAACCGGTTTTGCCCGCGCTGTTAAAAGTTACTTTTATTAAAGCGCTTTCGCCCGGTTTAACAGGTGTTTTAGGCCACTCGGGTATAGTACAGCCACATGTTGCATGCGCTTCTGAGATGATTAACGGCGATTTACCGGTATTGGTAAACTTAAAATCGTAGTTAATTTTATCGCCCTGTTTAATTTTACCAAAATCATGACTTTCTTTTTCAAACTTCATGACTGGGGCATTGACTGCATTAGCGGTAGTTGTTGCAGCGCTATCTGCAGCCGCGGTTGAATCACTTGTTTTTGATTGATCGCAGGCCGATAATAACAAACCCGCGGTTATTAAGCTTAAAAATAATTTCTTCATCTAAATGATCTATGGTTATTCTATTAATCCCCTGCCTATTTTACGTATTTTGTTCTCGGCTTTAAGGTCTATCAAAATCTTGTCTAAGATACCGTTTATAAATGAATTACTCTTAGGCGTGCTAAACTCCTTTGAAATTTCAAGGTACTCGTTAATTGTCACTTTTACCGGGACAGAGGTAAAGTTAACAAATTCGGTAATGGCCATTTTCATCAGCAGGGTATCCATCATCGCTATACGATCGGGCTCCCAGTTGGTAGTTTTAGCTGCTATTAGTTCCTGGTAGGCTTTATCAAAACGGATGCTTTTTTCAAACAGGTCAACCACAAACTCACGATCTTCTACCCAGTTACCGGTAATTTCGGCCAGGTGGTTCTGTTTGTAGTCGTCGCTGCTAAAGTTTTTGAATGTTTTGGCTATCAAAGCCTGCAATACATCACGGTCAACCGGCCAAAAAATAAATTTATCTTCAAAAACCTGCTCAGCTAATGATGATTTTAAAATTACTTTTTTGAAAATGAATTTGATGATGTCTTTATCCGTTTGGATGGTATCGCCGGTTTTTGCCAGGTATTCGGCATACTCTGGCGATTTTTTAAGAATGATAAACAGCGATTTAGCCAGTTCGGGCTCAAAATGCCACTCAACTTTATACTTTTTTAAAGCGATGAGGTAGTCCCTGTTATCATTTAGGGAGAGGATGAACCTGTTGCTGAGTATTTTAACATCGGCATTAAGGTCTTCGGCGGAGGGTAAATATTTGTTGGCGCGTTCTTCTTTATCGTTTGCGGCGTAATTAACCACCTCGGATATTAATGATAACATCCAAATATACATTTCAAAAACCTGGTCGATACTGTGCAGCATGTTTTTTTCATGATGAGTGATCTCCCTTGTATCTGACGAATGAAACGCGTACAACGCCTGCAATACTTTTACCCTTAGGTGCCTTCTGTTTAACATGTGTAAGAACGATTTGGTGAGCCGGATAGCCCACAGTTTAAATTATAATTAATATGATGATTTTACTTTTTTTATGTCTGTTATCCGTTTTTCGGCTATTTTATTCGCCGCGTCAATAGTCGAAATGTTTTCGAGCTTAGAAAGTTTTAAAATATTACGGGTAACCTCATAAATATTTTCGGTAAGCTGCATGGTGCGTTTTTTACTGAACCCCTTTAACTCCGAATAACAGTTGATGATACCACCGGCATTTATCACATAATCGGGCGCAAACATAATGCCTTTATCCAGTAACATTTCGCCATGTGCACTTTCATCCAGCAGCTGGTTATTGGCCGAGCCGGCAATAATACCGCATTTTAACTTGTTGATGGTTTGCTCATTTACCGTGCCGCCCAGTGCGCAGGGTGCGTATATATCAGCATCAATATCAAAAATACTGTTGTTTGATATTGCTTCGGCACCATATTTTTTGGCTATCTGCCCAATGCGTTCTTCCTGGATATCGCTTATATAAACTTTAACATTCTCATCCCGAAGCAAGCGTACAAGGTGCTCGCCAACGTGACCCACGCCCTGTACAATTACCGATTTGCCGGTAAGATTATCAGTGCCAAATTGCTCTTTAACGCAGGCTTTTATACCCATCAAAACTCCCTGCGCTGCAACTGGCGACGGATCGCCGCTGCCACCAAGGCTTTCCGGGATGCCGGTAACATATTCGGTTTCCATGCGGATGTATTCCATATCGCGCGGATTGGTGCCAACATCTTCGGATGTAATGAATTCGCCGTTAAGGTTTTTAATAAAGCGGCCAAATTTGCGCATTAGCGCCTCTGTTTTATCCCTGCGCGAATCGCCGAGGATGACAGAATAACCGCCACCCATGTTAAGGCCGGCAATAGCACATTTATAGGTCATGCTTTTTGACAGGCGCAAAACATCATTTAAGGCATCTGCCTCTGATTTATAACTCCACATGCGTGTGCTGCCAAAAGCAGGACCGAGTGTAGTATCATGAATAGCGATGATTGCTTTTAATCCAGTATCCGGATCGCTGCAAAATACAACCTTTTTATGCCCGAAAGTTTCGAGTTGGTCGAATATGGATTGCGATGGTTGAACAGGCATTAGTTGCGGTAGTAAATGTTTTAAGGCGGAACAAAAGTAGCTGTTTTTTTTTGACTGACAAAGTTTAGTTGTGAATAGTGAGTGGAGGATAGGGTTGGAGCCTGTGTGAATAAATGTGCAAAAAGGCATTTTTCTTAACCCTATTGCGAAACGAAGCTGAAGAGAAGGTCGACTGACGAAGCCTGCTCGGGGGTGAATCTTCGCCGATATACAGGGCCAATCCAGTCAGTCTCCAGGTTTCAAAATCGAGCCTCACATGTCGCAATAACACCCGTAAATTGTCCGTAATAACCCGGTTAAAAAGAATATTTAATTTTAGGTTTGTATAGCGTAATCCTTCAAATAAATAAACCAGCATGATACTCCAAAACAAAAACGCAGTTATATATGGCGCCGGTGGCTCGTTAGGCGGCGCGGTTGCCAGGGCATTGGCCGCTGCCGGCGCCAGGGTGTTTTTAACCGGCAGGAATTTGATTTCCATACAAAAAGTAGCAGATGAAATTATTGGCGGCGGCGGGCTTGCAGAAGTGGCCGAAGTGGATGGATTTGATGAAAAGGCCATAAACAACCATATCAATAGTGTTGCACTTAAAGCGGGTACTGTTGATATTTCGTTCAATGCTGTAGGCGTTAATGTTGTGCAGCGTATTCCTTTGGTTGACCTGCCTGTAGACGACTTTGTGCGCCCGGTAACTACCACCCTGCAAACCCTGTTTTTAACGGCGACGGCCGCCGGTAGGGTAATGATGAAACAGGGATCGGGGGTTATCTTGTCGCTTACAGCAACTCCCGGTGGAATAGCCTATCCCTATACAGGCGGCTTCGCGGCGGCGTGCTGCGCGGTAGAAAGCTTTAGCGTGAACCTGGCTGCTGAGTTAGGCGTATATGGCGTGCGGGTGGTAAACATCCGGTCGGGAGGTTCGCCGGATTCAAAGATATTTGCTGATGTTATTGCCGCTCAGCCGGAAGTGATGGCACCCATCCTGAGGCAGTTGGAAGCGGACACCATGCTGAAAAAACTCCCACTAATGGCCGATATAGCCAATACCGCCACGTTCCTGGCATCAGACCTGGCCGGCAAAATAACCGGCGTTACCATTGATGTAACCAGCGGCACAACCGCAGGCTTGAATTATAGGGTTGCACCGGCGGGTTCTGATAAATAATCAATCGTCTGCGCCTGGCCGCAGATGTAAGCTAAATAACTGATAGTCAATTTATTAAAAATTTATCACCATGAAAATAGTAAGGGTACAATACACCACCACCGCCCAATTTGCAGCAACAAACCAGGAAAATATCGCCGGTATTGTGAAAGAACTAAAAGAGTTGAATCACCGCGGTATTAAATACGGCGCCTGGTTACTGCCCGACGGTAAAACTTTTATGCATTTCGACCAGCTTGAAAATGAGGAAGCTCACCAGGTGCTCACTTCCCTGCAATCATTCAAAAAGTTCGATGAGCAGCTTTGGGAAAGCCAGCTGGAAGTTGAGCCGGTATTGGAATTGTTGACCTTAGTAGCATCTACCGAAGATTATTTTGGGTGAAATCTTAGGAGTTTGAGTCTCCCCTGTATTTCACGCCCATTAATTTATTGGGTTTCAGGTACAGGTAATCATTTTTAAAATCCAGTATCATATTAAACCGCTTTAAAAGATCATTGCCTAAAAAATTGATTTCGAATCCTACAGGGTTTTTGCTGCCTAAAATCAAACTTGGGATATTGGTAAGTCCAAAACTGTTGATTTTCAGAAGCGGGGAAAGCACTACTTTAGTTTCATATTTTGCGCCTCTTGGGTCATAAAGTACCGATGACGTGATTAGCTTTAAATTCTTAGGAAAGTGTTGCCTGCTGATCCAGGTACTATCTAAAATAATTGCCTGGTCGGATCCTGTATCAAATAAAAAATTGCCGGCGTATTGTTTATTTTCTATTTCAATTGCCCCCTGAGCGCAAACAAACGAATGAATAAATTCCAGCTTTGATTTAACGTAGCCTTTCAAAACTTTTGGTAGATGGGAGTGGATGATTAAAAGGTTTTTATCATAATTAACCTCCACCATTTTACCTTCAAATAAGTTCCAGCCAAAACGCCCATCCATATCATGAGCGGTTAACGCGGTAAGGCCAGTCTCCGGATTATTCCAGGTTAAATTTCCCATTTGTATTTTAAATACCTTATTCAAATTATTATAATCTGGCTTTGCTTTCCCTGCTAAAGCATCGGGTTGGTTTGAGAGCAATTTTGTCTTTTTTAGTATGACATCCTTTTTTAAACGAAAATCCCATGAACCAGTATCAAAATACATGTTTAAAGTATCTGTATCATTAATAACAGCTTGTACCTTGATAGCATTAAATGATGTAAGCGCAAAGGGAATGGTATCGTTTATAGCGACATTATTTTTTAGCGGATTTTCTGGCGGTATAGCGCTGGCAATTTGGGTATAGCACGAATCTTTTCCGTTTAACAATACAACAAAGTTATACCTGGTTCCTGGTTTCACTTTTACCTTTATCGAATCTATATCCGTATAAAAAGTAACCCATTTTGTTTTCCTGGTTCTATCTGCAGTAAAAATATCTGGTTTAATTTTGGGCGAAAGTGTCCATGCGTTTTTATCTAAAAAGCCTCCATCGTTGATGGCTACGCTTTTAGACGTCGCTTTAATTACAGGCAGTTTTGATTGTGCAAAACACTGCTGAACCAATAAAATTGGTATAAAAAGATAAATGTATTTCATGGAGTTAAAAATTAACTTTCTTTCGCGATGTGTTTAAAATTACGAATGCCGGCGCATGTGTCATAATCCTGAAGCTATATTAATGCAGAAACAGCTTTTAAAAGTATACTGGATGCTTGCCGGCGGGAGATAAAAGTAGCAGGGCAGTGATAACACCGCCTTATGCCTGTTTTACTTGTTTGCAAAAACTACCGTCAAAAATAAAACTAAATTTTAGGCGAATAAATATAAATCCGTATAATTGGAAGTTAACCTAAAATTATGAGTATCCCTGCAACCACTCACTCCAACCTGCCATTGGGTGATGATACACCGGTAACATTAGAGCAGATTAAAAATCTGGACGACCGCATCCTTGAAAAAATTGCAGACTACAGGAGAAAGAAAACGCTGAATAAAAGATTCGCTGTTGCAATGCAATCGTTGTCGGTAATATTTTCTATTGGTACTACTATATTGATAGGCTGGAAAGTATTTGACGAAACCCATAAACCTGTTGTTGATTATAAGTATTTAAATTATGCTTTGGCGGCGAGTGCACTTGCGTCGGGTATTACTTCGCTTAATAAATTTTTTGATTATAAAGACCTATGGATCATTTATAACATCGCAGTTATATCTTTAAAATCGGTTAGCGAAAAGCTTATTTTTTTATACGCCCGCGGAGAAGGTAAAACCACAAAGAAAGAGCTCGATGAAATATTTAAAAAATATGAAACTATTTGCGAAGATATGAGCAGAAATTATCAGCAGATCCGTTCTTCACCGGATTAGATAGTGATTAATATAGAATACTTACGCTAAGAGGCGTTGTCTTTAAGGTTAATTTCGATGAATACGCAATACGGTGGCCGATGTGTTTAACAGGAGCCTTAAATCATTTAATGGCAGTAATACAATATAAATGCAAATAATGCCACCGAAATAAGGTCGTATTCTTTAAACTTTTGGCGCATTATAGAGAGCGCTTTGCCAATATGCTTTTCTACTGTGTTAACGGAGATGTTCATTTTTTGAGCAATGGATTTATATGACAGGTGTTCGAACCGGCTTAACGTAAATGCTTCCCTGCACTGCGGAGGTAATTCCTTTACCACCAATTGAAATTTTTGCTCCAGTTGCCTGGCTTGCAGCACTTCAGAAAAATCTTCGGCGTAAGTTTCATCGCTTTGGGCAATAATACGGGCGTGTTTAGCAACAACCATACATGAACGCAGCTCGTGCAGTACCTTGTTTCTTAAAGTTGCAAATAAATAAGCTTTTACATTGCCATCACTTTCCAACTCATTAGCCTTTATCCAAAGGTTTACAAAAACGTCCTGTACTAATTCTTCAACAATAGCTTCATTTTGCAGCTTTTTAAAGGCCGATCTGCCCAGCATCTCGTAATATCTAAAATAAATTACGGTAAATGCCGCCCTGTCTTCCTTTGCTATAAGGCCGATAAGTTCATTGTCGGTATGGTTTTGCAGCGTGTTGATAACTTTAGTTTGAGTTGCCGTAAAAGTATATATATGCCGTTAAGTAATTGGTTTACTGGTGTTAAATATATATTAAATTAAGGTAAACAAAAATATATTTCATTTGGTAGTGGCGGTAATGGGTTGCAGAAGCAATATAGCTTACAAAAACAGAGAAGTAAATGCACGATGATAAGTGGGAAATATTAATTGAAAAATACCTTTCGGGAAAATGCACGGCAGAAGAAAAATTGTTGGTTGAGCAATACTACAATGCTATGGACAAAAACCTGCCGGAGTTTTATAATAACGATGCCGCAAAAATAGCGCGGTCGGCAAAGGAATCGTTAAAAGCGGTTGAAAATAAAATAACCTTATTAAACAGAAACGCTGCGGTCTCCAAAAAAGCCGGTATTATTAGATTTATTAAACCCTTGTCCATTGCGGCAAGCCTGCTGCTTTTTTTGAGCATTACTATAGTTATTTATCAAAAAATCAGCACTTCGCAAAAAGTTGTCTTTAAACACGTAACTGCAGCAACAGGGCATACCTTGCATATTATACTTGCCGATAGCTCGTCTGTTTGGCTAAATGCCGGCAGCAGTTTAAAATACACCGAAAGTTTAACTACTGCCACCCGCGATGTTTATTTAAGCGGCGAAGCCTTTTTTGATGTGAAACACAATGTAACAAGGCCATTTATTGTGCATACCGCCAAATTAACCACTACGGTATTGGGTACTGCTTTTTCGGTAGCGGCTTACAAAAACGCGGGTAGTAATGCCGTAACCGTTATAAGGGGAAAAGTACAAGTGGCCGCCGGGCCGCGTGTTTTGGGTTTAATTACGCCGGGCAAACAAATTACTTACCTGCCGGCTACCGGTAAAAGCAAATTATCGGCTGTTGATGCAGAGGCGCTGATGAGCTGGAAAGATGGCAAACTGCAATTTTCAGATCAAACCTTGCAGGATATCGCCATCAGGCTTTCGCAATGGTATGGTTATACTTTTAGTTTTGATAACAAAGGGTTAAAAGACTGCCGTTATACAGCAAGTTTTAATAATAAAATTCAGCTCGCCAATTTACTTAAGGTATTAAAGGCCATCAGCAACACCGCTTACACTATAAACAACAAGGAAAAAACCGTTGCATTCTCAGGAACAGGATGTAAGGAATAAATTGATAACCATTAAATAAAATGATTATGAACAAAGACGATTACCTGTAACGCTATAAAGAAAATATAAAGCAAGGCTTTAAAAAAACAAAACCGCTTTGTGGTCGAGACAAAACGGTTTTAAAATGACTTTAACTATTAGCATTTAAACATTTAAAATCTATCAAATTTATGAAATTTCTTTTAAAAAGAAATGCACCGGCATCGTATTGCAATAACGCGGATGAAACTTCACCTACGTATGCCTTTAAAACCCTGATTCAAGCAATGAAAATTTCTTTAATTGTTTTAATAACCGTGTGTGCAAGCGCACTAACGTTATTAGCGCATACCAGCGACGCACAGGCGCTCAAGGAAGTTAAAATTAGTATCGATGTAAAAAACGAACCGCTGGCGAATGTGTTAAGCCGAATTGAAAAATTAACAAATTTTCATTTTGTATACCCAAGTATCCAGGTTAAAGATCAGCAGGTAAAAAAACTCTCGGTCAAAAACGCAACGGTCGACCAGGTTTTAAAAGAACTGCTTGCGCCCAAAAACCTTAGTTTTAAACAGCTTGGCGATAACATACTTATTGACAAAGAAACCAAGCCGAAAGTTACACGGAAATTCAACCCTGTAAATATCACCGGCAAAATAGTTGACGAAAAGGGCCTGCCCCTGCCGGGTGTTACCGTAACGGTAAAAGAGGATAATAAAACAACCATATCCGATACTGATGGCAATTTTCATATCAACACCGATGCAAACAATACGCTGCTGTTTTATTTTGTAGGCTATGAAAGGTTAGAGAAAGCTATCGGCGGACAACTTACCCTCAATGTAGTTTTAAAGCCTTCAACCAACCAGCTAAAGGATGTAGTTGTAGTAGGTTATGGCACCCAAAATAAAAAGGATATCACCACTTCGGTAGCCTCGTTAGGCGCCGGTCAGATCAATAATTTCCCATCAACAGGGCTCGATAAAGCTTTAACCGGTAAACTGGCAGGTGTACAGGTTTTACAGCCCGCCGGTGCGCCGGGTGCAGGTATAGCTATAGCCATAAGGGGCAGGGGCAGTGTAACATCTGGCAGCGATCCCTTGTATGTGGTTGATGGCGTGCCCTTATCTGATAACGATGTTAACGGGCCGGGTTTTAAAGTAAATCCCTTAAATGCTATCAACGTGAATGATATTGAAAGCATTGATGTGTTAAAAGATGCTTCGGCGGCGGCTATATATGGTTCGCGCGGGTCAAATGGGGTTGTTATTATCACTACAAAAAAAGGAAATAAAGATAAACCGGCAGTTAGTTTAAACAGCTATTATGGCATCCAATCGGTTACAAAAAAAATCCCCCGGCTTGATGCTTATCAATATGCCGATTTGATTTATAATGCCCACAATAATACTTACTTTGATTTTTTGGCAAGTAAAGGGCTTACCGGCAGCGCTACTGATGATAATGCCACCCGCCTGAGCAAATTAGGCGCAGCCGCAACCAATACCAGCCTTGCCTACTTGCTGCCTCCCGAAATTTCCCCCTATTTAAACAAACAAACCGGTTTAACTAATGTCGACTGGCAGGACCAGATTTTTCACCAGGCGCCAATGCAAAGCCATACCTTATCAATTGCCGCCGGATCGGATAAAATTAGCTATTACATTTCCGGAAACTACCTTAACCAGGATGGGGTTGTTATTAACTCGGGTTACAAGAAATATACAGGTAGGGTAAACCTTGATGCCCATTACGACAGGTTGAGGTTAGGCTCCCGTATTAACTATGATTATGGTATTTACAATTACTTACCTACCGAAGGCCGGTTTAATGATAACTCCGAAAATATTATTTCGGCGGCACTGGTAGCATCACCGTTTTTCCCGGTATATAACGCTAATGGTTCCTATAACTACGATCAGTATAAATGGCAATATTCGCAACCCGGCGTACTTAACCCGGTTGCCCTGGCCATGTTAAAAAAAGACAGAACCTATGAGAAAAAGCTGTTAGCAAACATTTTTGCCGAATATGAAATACTGAAGGACCTGAAGTATAAGATCTCGGCAGGTGCAGATATCAGCGATTTTTCCAGGAGCACTTACCGCCCTTCAACCTTGCCTAACCCAATTACCAGGCTTACGCCATCAATACCTACCGGCAATTATATAACCGCCGGTATTACCAACTGGCTGGTTGAAAATACCCTGTCATACAACAAAGTCTTTGGCGATCACTCCATCAAAGCCATATTGGGCTATACCGCGCAAAAGGAGCGCAGTACTTCAAGTGCCATATCGGCCACCGGTTACCCTACAGATATTGTGCAAACTTTAAATGGAGCAACCAGTATCACCGGTTTTACATCTGCCATACAGGAATGGTCGCTGCTATCGGCATTAAGCAGGGTTCAATACAGCTACAAGGGCCGTTATTTGCTTTCGGGCGCTATCCGCCGGGATGGTTCATCAAGGTTTGGCGCTAATAATAAATATGGTTATTTCCCATCGGCATCAGCGGGCTGGATAATCAGCGATGAGGATTTTATGAAAAATGTTAAAACCATCAGCTCATTTAAGTTAAGGGCAAGCTATGGTGTTACGGGTAACTTCCAGATTGGTAATTACTCGTACCTGGCCAGCTATTCGCCGGCTAACTATGTTTATGGCCCGGCGGGCGGCACTGCATTGTCAACCGGTTTATACCAGTCAACCGCCAGTAACCCCAACCTGGGCTGGGAAAAAACATCAGCCATCAATGTCGGTACCGATATAGGCCTTTTTCATGATGCCCTTACCGCAACTATAGATGTTTATAATAACAATACCACCAACCTGCTGCTAAACGTGCCGGTACCGCAAAGTACAGGTTACACTACCAACCTGGTTAATGTTGGTAAGGTTAATAACCGCGGTTTCGAGGTGTCACTAAGCAGCAGCAACCAGATTGGTAAGTTAAAGATATCCAACAGCGCTAATTTTTCCAGAAACATTAATAAGGTGATTGATTTAGGTGGCGTTAAGTCTATCGTTACACAGGCCGAAAATACCATTTACTTTATTACGCAGGTAGGTAAGCCAATTGGTAATTATTATACGCTGGTACAAACCGGGGTTTATAAAGACCAGGCGGATATTGACAACACGCGGGCAAAAGTACCTGGCGCCAAGCCCGGCGATATGAAATATAAAGACATCAATGGCGATGGCGTTATTGATGGTAATGATAAAGCCATCACGGGCAATTATATGCCCAGGTTCACCTACGGTTTTTCAACCCAGCTGCAATATGGCATTGCCGATTTAAGCGTAGCTGCGCAGGGCTTGTTTGGTAATACAGTAGCCAATATAGGGCAAAGGCATTATAGCTCAACCGAAGGTTATGGAAATTCATCGCCGCTGATTTACGATAACCGGTACATTTCGCCGGCACAGCCAGGCAACGGTTTTGTACCAAGGTTAAACCGGAGTGCAACAGGTTTAAATGCACAAATTTCAACCTATCACCTGTCCGATGGTTCGTACCTGCGCATCAGGGATATTACTTTGGGCGTAACCGTTCCGCCGCAGCTTATTAAAAAGGTGGGTATTGCAGGCTTAAGGATTTATGTTACCGGGCAAAACCTGTTCACGTTTACCAAATACAACGGCTACAACCCCGAGGTGAGTAACGATACGGGCAACAACCCTATAGCTGCCAATAACAGCCCTTTAACACCAGGGGTAGATTATGGGTCGTACCCTTTATCAAAAACCTTCCTGTTGGGCATCAACCTTAAGTTTTAACATTTACAGCAAACAACAATGAAAAAGATATTCGTTACCATTATATTAAGTAGTACCCTACTGCTTTCATGCACCAAGCAGTTTATTGATCTTACACCACAATCGCAGGTTACCGATGCCAGTTTTTTTAGATCGGCCGCCGATGTTGCCAATGCCGTAACAGCCAGCTATGCCGCCCTGCAGGACCAAACCATGTATCAGGACAGGTTTATTACCATGATGGAAACCCGCGGCGATAACGTGGAAGACCAAAACCCCGGCGGCAACGTAGGGCGCGATTTTAACATAGACCGTTTTTTAGCTAAGGCCGATAATACCGGCATTAATGACGCTTATGCATCGTTATACAATGCTATAGCACGCTGCAACAATGTTTTGGAACATACCGGCCTGGTTGCCGATGTCACTGTAAAAAACCAGTACGAAGGCGAGGTTAAATTTTTAAGGGCCCTGCACTATTTTAACATCGTGCGTTTATGGGGCGCCGCCCCGCTGGTGTTAAAAACAATAACCGCTGCCGACGCTAAAAAGTTAAGCCGCAATTCAACAACCGAATTGTACAGCGCTATTGAAGCCGACCTTAACCAGGCCATTGCCCAGTTGCCTGCCGGCTACACCGCTAAAACAGATATTGGCAGGGCTACATCGGGCGCGGCCAAAGCGCTGTTGGGCAAGGTTTATCTTACCCAAAAAAAATACCCGCAGGCAGTAAGCACGCTGGCCGCCCTTGTGCCACCGGGAAGCAATACTTACAAATATGTTTTGCTGCCCAATGTGGCCGATGTTTTTAGCGTAACCAATAAAATGAACGCCGAAATTATATTTGCGGTAAGATATGAGAAAACACTGGTAGGGCAGGGCCATGCCTTAGCTGCTTACTTTAACCAGCCGGCTTTAGATCCATTGTTATTAAGTGCGTATGGCGCTACGGATACCCGCCGCGATTTGTTGAACACCGTTACCCTGAACGCCAACAATAAGCCGGTAAAAAAATATTACGATACCTTCGATCCATCAAACAATACGCTTGGTAACGACTATATTATTTTAAGGTATGCCGATGTATTGCTGATGTATGCCGAAGCACTGAACGAGGTTGCTTATAGTGCCGATGTTAACAGCGACGCATTTGTGTACCTTAATGCGGTAAGGTCAAGGGCCAACGCAACAACATTTACTGCTGCCGGTTTGCCCGACCAGGCAAGTTTCCGTACTGCTGTACTGCAGGAGCGCCGCCTGGAAATGCCGCTTGAATTACAGCGATGGTTCGACCTGGTGCGCACCAATACGGCCATAGCGGCGCTGCAAAACTCCGGCTTAACTAAACTAACTGTTCCCGCTTACCAGTTTTTGTACCCCATTCCGCAAACCGAAATAAACATTATGAATAATCCGGCTGCATTTCCGCAAAACCCTGGTTATTAAACATTAAAATAAATTTGAAAGCGACCGGCGGAACTGCCGGTCGCTTTCTTTAAACAATAGCCAAAAATAAATGAAAAAGCTTTTAAAATTGATAACCATTGCCGGTCTGCAATTAGCCGCGGGCAAAGGTTTTGGACAGGGCAGCGCGCAACTGCAATACATTACTGCGGAGTTACATCGCCCGGCTGATAAAAATATAATGGTAACCGCCCACCGGGGCGACTGGCGCAACGCGCCCGAAAACTCATTGCAGGCCTACCAGTATGCTATTGATATGGGGGTTGATGTAATAGAAATTGATTTAAACACCACCAGTGATGGCGTAATTGTGATTATGCACGATTGGACCATCGACCGTACTACCGATGGTAAAGGCAAACCCGGCGACTATACCCTGGCCGAACTTAAAAAAATCCACCTTAAAAATGCCCTTGGCCGGGTAACCAAACAAACCATCCCAACACTTGAAGAAGTAATGCAACTTGCAAAAGGTAAAGTATTGGTAAACCTTGATAAAAGTTACGATTATTACACCCAGGCTTACCAGGTATTAAAAAAAACAGGCACCCTACAGCAAGCCATTTTTAAAACCGATGCCACCTATCCCGAAGTACGCAAACGGTACCCGGCACTGCTGGATAGCATAGTTTTTATGCCGGTAGTTTCTTTAGATCAGCCAGCGGCCAGGGCCATCATCAGCGAGTATCAAAAACAAATAAAGCCCGTTGCGTTTGAACTCAACTTTAAAAAAGATACGTCTTCGGTTTTAACTGATAGCCGGTTTATTAACCAATATGGCTCAAAAATATGGATCAACTCACTATGGGCCAGCCTTAACGGGGGCCACGACGACGATACCGCTGTAGACGATAGCAATATCAAAGACAGCTGGGACTGGATCATAGCCCACGGTGCCACCATGATCCAAACCGACAGGCCCAGGGAGCTATTGGCTTATTTGCGTAAAAGGAAGTTGCATAGGTAAGTGGGGTAGTCGCCCTTTTTAAAGTCAAAAGTCAAAAGTCAAAAGTGCTTCGCCATCCTGAATGCTACAAAAGACAGCTTTCTCATATCAGTAACTAAAATACAAGCCGGTATTTTTAGGGCGCTTCTCAAACCGCAAAATTTCATTTATGTATTTTCAATTTATTTAAGCACATTTAGCATCAAATGCTGCTGCCTCAACCAAAGGGCGCCATTAACCTGATTAAACACTATTTTATCCATTTATAATTATCACAAAGTAAAATGAATGCATCGCCTGCTTATCCCGATTCGAAAAAACATTACCCAATTTTAGATGGCCTGCGTGGCGTTGCCGCCCTTATTGTGGTGGTTTTTCACGTTTTTGAAACCTACTCCGGTAACCGTTTCAACCAGATCATTAATCATGGCTACCTGGCGGTCGATTTCTTTTTCCTGCTTTCGGGTTTTGTGGTGGCTTACGCTTATGACGACCGCTGGGGGAAAATGAGCCAGTGGGATTTTTACAAACGCAGGCTCATCAGGCTGCAGCCCATGGTTATTATGGGGACTGTAATTGGCGCTTTGCTTTTTTATTTCCAGGCCAGTCCGGCGTTTCCGCTTATAGCAGGTACACCCGTTTGGCAGCTGCTGCTGGTAATGGTGGTTGGTTTTACCATGATCCCGCTGCCTATATCTATGGATATACGCGGCTGGCAGGAAATGCACCCGTTGGATGGCCCGGCCTGGTCGCTGTTTTTTGAATACATCGCCAATATTATGTATGCGCTGGTTTTTCGTAAAGTTTCGCAAAAGGTGCTTGCGGTATTAGTGCTTTTATTCGCGGGTTTTCTTGTTCAGTATTTGATAATGGGGCCCAAGGGCGATGTTATTGGGGGCTGGAGCATTGATGAAACCCAGCTTAATATTGGTTTCGCCCGTTTGCTTTACCCGTTTTTTGCGGGACTGCTGCTTTCGCGCATGGGCAAGCTCATTCATATAAAAGGCGCTTTTACCGTAAGCAGCCTGCTGGTAGCCCTTGTTTTGTTTATCCCCCGGATTGGCGGCAGCGAACACTTGTGGATGAATGGCTTGTATGAGTCGATTGTTATCATCCTTATTTTTCCGCTCATTGTCGCCATTGGCGCCGGGGGGCACATAAGCAGTAAGTTTTCGGCAAAGGTGTGCCGGTTTTTTGGCGATATATCATATCCCATTTATATTACGCATTACCCATTAATATACCTGTATACCGGCTGGGTGGCAAAAAATAAGGTACCTATGGACTATGGTATTTGGGTTGGCCTGCTTTTGTTTGTAGTTAGCGTTGCCATTGCTTATGCCTCGCTAAAATTGTACGACGAGCCTGTACGGAAGTGGCTTGCCAAGCGCTTTTTGGCAAAAAAACAGGTTGAGGCAAATATTTTGGTTTAATTGTAACTATGGGCTGCCCGCGGGCGTCTACCCGGTATAACTAACACTTTTAACCATGAAAACGCAACGTCTATTTTTCCGCATATGTTTTTTTGCAATGTTTATTACCATTGCAGTCGGTTTTACCGCTAATGCCCAAACCACGGCTTTTAAGCCTAAAGACCCTGCGCTGTTTAAGGTAATTGCCCATATGGATAGCGTAATGTTTAACGCCTTTAACAGCCGTAACCTGGAGGTGCTTAAAACTTTATTTGCAGGCGATGTGGAGTTTTATAACGATGGCAAAGGTCTTACCGGCTACGACGGCACCATGGCCGGCTTTAAAGGCATTTTTGAAAACAAACAGGCCGCCGACCTGCGCCGCGACCTGCTGCCCGAAAGCCTGGAAGTATACCCCATGCCCGGCTTTGGGGCTATTGAAATGGGGACCCACCGCTTTACCCATACCGAAAACGGCCAGCCGGTGATAGGTATCATGAAATTTGTACACATATGGCAATATAAGGATGGCCAATGGAAAGTGACCCGGGTAGTAAGCGTTGGGCATTAATGGCCTGGTGTTTTGGCTGCTTGTATCGGCCCGCATGCCTGCCGCGCAAGGTAATCGACCGTACTCTTTAATCATTATTTGGGCGTATCCCCCGCTGGTAGAAGCGGGGCCCAGGCTCATATCTTTATATTTATATAAATCAGAATAAAAGGAGGCACTTTGCGCCCGGGCATGACACGTAGTAATTATGATGTTGACGGTATAGGGTTATCCTCCTTTTTTATTTCTTAAAGTCAGAACAGTACCTATTGACAGGTTTCGCACCTGATCAGCTATTAACATGAGCAAAGACTTAAAAGAGGTTCCTGATGATAACTATAATTTGTAAAAGCATGAAGAATTTAAAGTATTCTGTGGGGATTGTATCCTGTTACCCAATAAAGCGAAGAAATATCTGCAGGCAGACGGCAACAGATCCAAGAACGATAAGATAGATGCACGTGGCCTTGCCAAAATAAGTGCAGAGAAGAAATTGGAACTGTGGACCCCTCCAAGCAAGGAACTATACACCCTTCGGGACTATACACGTCAGCATCAAAGCCTTAATGAAATGCGCACGGCTACAGCTAATCAACTACATAGTATCGAGCATAGCCAGTTCCAAAACAAGGATATCATTAAACAGCTAAAAAGCACTTTAAATCTAATCGAAAAACACCTTAAGCAAATGGAAGGCATTATAGCTAAGGTCATTAAATCAGATCCTGTCCTTAACCAGCACCACAAAAACATTTGTGAGATCAAAGGCTTTGGTACGCTTTCCTTTGCCGTTGTAGCAGCAGAAACCAATGGTTTCATCTTATTTGATAATGCTGCCAGCCTGGTCAAATATGCAGGATATGATGTGATTGAAAACGAGTCGGGGAAACACACAGGTAAAACCAAAATATCTAAAAAGGGTAATTCAAGGATCAGGCGAATCTTACATATGCCGGCATTTTGTGCAGTTCGGGATGACCAGCCTCAATTTCAAAAACTATTTGAACGCGTTTATGACCGGACAAGGATTAAGATGAAAGGGTATGTAGCAGTACAAAAAAAACTATTGGTAATGATGTATTACTTGTGGAAGAAAAACGAAAAATACGACGCCAAATTCGATCACACTAAAAAAATAATAGCCCCGGCAATGCCTGGGGCTACACTTGATGAACATCTAAAAGAAGCTCTCATTAAACAACAAAATTAATCTAATTTTTATGAAAATTTATTTGTTTTCTAAGACAGTACCTAT
>NZ_JBFUKX010000026.1:0-82249 GCF_056400605.1 Mucilaginibacter sp. P5_A4
ATGGGGTTTAGATAACATAGTTAAGCTGTCTAAACGGTGTTTATAAAACTCTTTTTCTTCTTTCAAATGAAACTTTTCAGAGTCAAATTTACTTACACCCCAATAATTTCCTGCAAATAAAAACAAGGCACAGACCCCGACAACCATCCCCCAAAACCCCCAATCTTTTAAAAGCTTAATCGTATGTTTTTGATTAACTAATCGATTGAGAGCATCGATTTCTTTAATGTAATTCTCGTTAATATCATATATTTCATTAATCTTATTGTACGCTTCTTTTAAATCCTTTTGCAACTGTAATATGTATTGATTTTCCTCTTTCGAGTCCACTCGTTGCTTATTTTCTTCGTTACTTTTTTTCTGCAATTGAATGTTTAAATCAGTCTGTTCTCTAACTCTTTGTTGCCTAACTATTGATTGCAATTTAGATTCAAGGATCGATTTTAGCATGGCTCTGCTATCTGAAAGATTGTTCCCGTCAATCAATAAGGTGTTTATTTGATAAACGGTAGTTGCAGAATCATACGGGAAAAGCTGTTTTATAAGATCAGCTGATTTAATTTGTATATCCTTAAAATCATTTTGCGATAAAATATATACATCTAATCTATTGATTAAAGACTGTAACGTTTCTGGATTCATCAGCGAACAAATTGTAGTGTATAAATATAGCAATCGTTAATAAACAACTAATATTTATTAATTTAACCAATTATTAATAGCCTATACCAATTAATGAAATTAATCCCACAAGAGAAACTAAATAAGGCACTTGATAAAGCTTTGCTAAAGCACCGGCCTTTAGTAAGCGAAATAAATCTTTTCAAATCAGAACTGGTTAAAGTTTTAGACCACATAGATAATAGCGAAAGTGAAGAGTTCCACAAAAATTTAGTGAGCAATTTTTTAACCAACGCTTTTTATACTAACACCCATTTTATAAATACAAAGGGGCGTCAAGATCTTGTTATCCATACTGGCAAAGACAATAAAACAAAGGTAGGGGTGATAATCGAGGCTAAGCGGCCAACAAATAAAACAGATTGGTTTACACCTGAAAAGCCGAATAGCAAGGCCATGCAGGAACTTGTATTGTACTACTTACGAGAACGTATTGAGGAAAAAAATATTGATATAAAATACCTGGTAGCAACCAATATAAATGAGTGGTATATTATAGAGGCAAAGTATTTTGATAACCTGTTTTTTAAAAACAAACAGTTAGTTAAACATTATGAGGAATGGCGGGATGGTAAAAAAGTAACTAAGGACACCGGGTTATTTTATAATGATATTGCAAAGCCCTTTATTGACGGTTTAACGGATGAAATACCCTGCATATACTTCAATATACGACGACATGAAAAAGTATTAAGGGACAAGGAAAATTATAATAATCGAGAGGTTAACGCTCTTTTTAAAATACTATCGCCCCTCCATTTACTAAAAGTTCCGTTTGCAGATGACAGTAATGAGTTGGATGAAAAATTCTATAAGGAATTATTGCACATTATTGGACTTGAAGAGGCCAAGGAGGGTGGTAAAAATATTATTCGCAGGAAAGTTGAAAATAGGAACATAGGTTCCCTCATAGAAAAAGCTATTGATGAACTAAAAACCGAAGGCTTGCATAAAGTACCCGATCTTAAAAGCTTTGGGGATACAAGCGAGGATCAGTATTTTAACATAGCCCTGGAATTGTGTATAACCTGGATTAACAGAATTTTATTTTTAAAGTTATTAGAAGGACAATTAATAAATTATCACAAAGGCAATCAGCAATATCGATTTTTAAATAGTAAAACAATAAATGATTTTGACGAACTGTTTAAACTATTTCACAAGGTTTTAGCCGTTGACGTAAATAACCGCAGCCCAGCCATACAAGAAAAATACCATCTTGTTCCTTATCTAAACAGTTCGCTTTTTGATATTGAGCCGGGGGGGTTAGAAGATCTCACTATTAAAATCAATGCTATTGATAGCAACGACATCCTTGAATATGTTGGCAACGGAACTATTTTAAAAGAACAAAAAAAGAAAAATGAGAAGCTAAACACTTTGGATTACCTTTTCCAATTTTTAGATGCTTACGACTTTGCCAGCGAGGGAACAGGCGATACTCAAGATGATAATAAAACGCTTATAAACGCCTCTGTTTTAGGCAAGGTTTTCGAGAAGATAAATGGGTATAAGGACGGTTCTATTTATACACCGGGTTTTATAACCATGTACATGAGCCGTCAAAACATACGTTTGGCCGTGCTGCAAAAATTTAACGAAGCATATAATTGGGATTGTAAACAATTTGAGGAATTAGATAATTATATTGAATATCAACAAACCGAAGTTCGAAATAATGCCAATGCACTAATCAATAATTTAAAAATTTGCGATCCCGCAGTTGGTAGCGGGCATTTTTTAGTATCAGCTTTAAATGAAATTATCGCCATAAAAAGCGAATTGAAAATATTACAGGATGTTAATGGTAAACGTTTAAAGGAATTTACTATTGATGTAGTAAATGATGAATTAATAATAACGGACGAAGACAACGATCTTTTTATTTACAACCCGCAAAGCGCACAAAGCCAATTAATACAACAAACTCTTTTCAGCGAAAAGCAAATCATTATAGAGAACTGCCTCTTTGGAGTTGACATAAATCCCAACAGCGTTAAGATTTGCCGTTTACGTTTATGGATTGAACTTTTAAAAAATGCCTATTACAGACAGGACGGCAACTTAGAAACGCTTCCTAACATTGATATAAATATAAAATGTGGAAATAGCCTTCTTAGTCGTTTTACATTAGATGCAGACTTAGGTAAAGCATTGAAAAGCATTAAATATGATATAAATGCTTACCGAGGTTTCGTAAATGATTATAAAAATTGCAAGGACCGTGAATTGAAGCGTGATTTACAATTCATTATAAACAAGATAAAAGCGGATTTTAGGACGGAAATCGCTAAAAACGATCCACTGGTTGTTAAATTTAATAAAGCGAATGGGGAATTATATAATTTGATATCCCAGGTAACACTTTTTGAAGGGGGGACCAAGCTAAAGAAGGCTAATAAAATTAAACGAGAAAAGTTAGAAAGCGACCTAAAAAAATGGGCTGCTGAAATTGAGGAAATTAAAAATAATGCTATTTACAAAAATGCTTTTGAATGGCGTTTTGAGTTTCCTGAAGTTTTAAATAATAATGGCGACTTTGAAGGCTTTGATATCATTATAGGAAACCCGCCGTATGGGGTACACCTTAGTAAGGCAGAAGATAAAATTTACAGAGAGATATTTCAAGTTTCAAATTATCAGATAGACACCTACACCATTTTTACTGAATTAGGAATTAACATTGGGACAAAGAATTCTTTACTCAGCTTTATAATTCCTGCAGCATGGTTCGCCTCAACCTATGATATCAAATTTCGGGAATATTTAATACAGCAAAACCTTTTAAAGTCGGTTACACTGTGCCCTAAATCGACCTTTCAAGATGCTGTTGTAGAGGTATGTATAATTGATTGTAGCAAAACCAATATAACAAATAAGCAAGTAGATGTTTATTCGCTAAAAAGGGAGATTGTAACAACAATTGAAAAGGATTCCATTAACGCTGAAAGTAATTATGTAGTAAACATTTTTCTAAATCAAACGGAAAGCGAGATCTTAAAAAAGATAAAGGTTAATAAGGTTAAATCAAAAAGCCTGTTTGATTTTGTTTGGGGAATAAAAATTTATCAAAAAGGTAAAGGGGTTCCTAAGCAGACCGATGTAGAATCTAAAATGAAGATTTTCCACTCTAATGAAAAGGTTTTACCAACGCACTTGCCTTTAATTGGAGGAAGCCAAATTGCACGTTATAAAGTTATAAAGAAAGATGTTTTTGTGAATTATGGACCATGGATTGCGGAACCAAGAACGCCAGAATGGTTCAGTGCGACGCCCAAAATTTTAGTTAGAGAGGTTACCTCAAAAGGACAAATTTTCGCCACATTAGTTGAAAGCGAAATGGTTTTTTCAAATTCAGTTGACGGAATTAAAAGTAAGACAAATGACTTAGAGGATTTAAAGACATTCCTAGCTATTTTAAATTCGAAACTTGCCTCTTACTTCCATTTAAAATCGTCGGCAAATTCTCAAAAGGATTCATTTCCTAAAGTATTGTTGCAAGATTTAAGAGAGTTTCCATACCCTGAAATTGATAGTGTAATAAAATTAAAAATTAGTGGGCTAGTTGACAAAGTTTTACATTCCGAAAACGGACAAATCCAAGCTTTATTTGAACAACAAATAAACGATTTAGTCTATCACCTTTATAATTTAAAACCGGACGAGATTGCAGTAATTGAGGGCGTGAGCGAATTTAGTGAGTAGCAACTCTTTTATTTTTCAAGTTCAGCAGGTACGCGGTGTTCTTTTAATAAAAAATAGAGCGTGATAGCTTCATCTGTTGACCCCCAGCTACCGCAAGCTTTCGCTGCCGCAGGCCTGCGTGCCCGCATGCAAATCACGATGTTGTTGTAAAACCTTAAGCCCATGCTTACCCGCAATTTCGCGTTAGTGATGGCAGTGGATACCGGCCCAGCGCCTAATGCCTGGTGCGCGTATGAACGTACAGCACGGCCCGCAGGGAACGCCATTGTTAAAGTCAAAAGTCAAAAGTCAAAAGTCAAAAATTGAAATTGCGGAGTGCACTTGAACGCGTTAACAAATAAATAAACCTTGAAAAATTCAACAGTCAAAATTATGGAGCATTCTGTTTTTGTAGAGACACATAATTGCCTCTCCAGCAGGACATTCCAGATTTGCAAGGCGGATTTGCCCGCGTGATTTGCAGGGTGTGATTTGCATGCGGGAGACGCAATTATGCGTCTCTACGTTGGGGATAGATGTGTTGTCACCTTTTTAGCGCACCCGCACTAACTCTTTCTGGCTCTACCAAATGGCATTAAGGGGTGATTTTACTTTACCACCACTGCCTGCTCCACCTTCTGTGATTTGCAGTGGAGTCTGCCGTTGCTCAGTATCCGGGCTAAAAAAGGGATTATACGTTTTAAAGACTGATTTGCCAATGTTGTAAAGGCCATCTTTTGTGTTATGTTTGTTTAATCCTATCATTAAACATCAATCAAGATTAACAACGTGAAAATTTTAAAATCAACAACCATAGCAATCTGCCTGGCAGTGCTGACCAATTCATGCAGCCATAAAAGCGGGACCCAATTAGCGTATAGCGGAACGGTTACATTTAACAACGACAGTACGGTAATAAAAAGTTTATCTCAAAACGGATTTGTTAGTTACACCCATGATGATGAAAAGATATTGATAGAAGCGGATAAGAAAGGCGGTGTATCCTATAGTTTTAACGGAGAGGATAAGCGTGACCAACTTGATGATAATGAAAAGCTGTTGTTAAAGGAAGCTATTGATGGTGTAGTAAAAAGCGAAAGAGATAAGATTAATCAAAAGCGCTAACAATTACAATGGGTGATTTCCCCTTTTAGCGCAAGTGTTGTCCCTAAACAAAATCGTGAATCTGTATAGTTCGCGATTGCCGCGCTGCGCTCGCAATGACATGTTTGTAAATTGCTGATTATCAGTGCTATTTTTAATATAATCTATGTCATTGCGAGGCACGAAGCAATCGCACGCTATACAGAGCGGACTTGCATAGTTCGCGATTGCCGCGCTGCGCTCGCAATGACATGTTTGTTAATTGCTGATTATCAGTGCTATTTTTTAATATAATCTATGTCATTGCGAGGCACGAAGCAATCGCACGCTATACAGAGCGGACTTGCATAGTTCGCGATTGCCGCGCTGCGCTCGCAATGACATGTTTGTGTTTAGTTCCGGGTATTTTACATAGATCGGATTTGCAAGGTTGCTCTGTATGTCGGGGATTGCTTCGTACCTCGCAATGACGGGTTGTTTTTAGCTTACTTCGCTACCACTGCCTGCGGTATCTTCAGGGTTTTGCCTTCGCGCAGGAGTTCCTGGGTGATGGCGCGGGTGTAGGTTTTTATTTCTTCCTGGAAAATGCTCACCGAGGCGCCGGTGCGGATTTCTTCGAGGCGTTTTTCCCAGGTGCCGGTGAGCTCGGCCTGGGCTATCTGCTGGTTTTTTACTACGTGGTAAACCGATAGGCCGGTTTCTGTAGGTACCAGGTTCTTTTTTTCGCGCAATATGTAATTGCGTTTCAGCAGGGTTTCTATGATGGATGCACGGGTGGCGGGCGTGCCCAGTCCGCTTTCTTTCATGGCGTAGCGCAGTTCTTCGTCGTCAATTTCTTTGCCGGCGGTTTCCAGCGCTTTGAGCAGGCTGGCTTCGTTGTACAGGGGCTTGGGTTTGGTTTGTTTCTCTAACAAAGCCTTGTCGGTAACGGGCAGGTTTTCGCCTTGCTGCACTTTGGGGAGGGTGGGGTTTTCTTCTTCCTTTTTTTCCTCGTCGGTATCGTTAAACACGGCGCGCCAGCCCGCGGTTTGTATCACTGTTCCGCTGGCCATAAATTTGGCGCCCGATTGTACGGTTATTTTGGTGATCTCTTTGATACAGTCCTGGTGAAAGGCTTCCAGCATGCGGCCTGCTACCATATCATACACGGCCTGTTTATCGGGCGTTAACTGGTAGGGTGTTTCGCCGGTGGGCAGTACGGCATGGTGATCGGTAACTTTCTTGGCGTTCACGCTGCGCTTGTTCAATTTGGCGGTTGATAACAGGGTGGCCTGTTTGCCAAAGTCGGGATGATCTTTCAGCTTATCAATTAAACCGGGTACCCCGGCAAATACATCATCGCCTATATACCTGCTGCCGGTACGCGGGTAGGTTACCAGCTTGCTTTCGTACAGGTTTTGCAGTATGGTAAGGGTTTGGTCGGCCGTGAAGCCTTTGCGTTTATTGGCTTCCTGCTGCAGGCTGCTCAGGTCGTGCAGCAGCGGCGGCGGTTCTTTACGGGGTTTGGCCTCTACATTTAATATATGGCCGCCATTGGGGAAGCCGCCGTTTACATCCTGCACCTGGTCGACAACCGCCTGTGCTTCTTCTTTGGTTTTATAGCTCTCGGTAGAAATTGCTTTAAACACCTGTCCGTCTTTATCGGGCTGGATGCTTACCTGGTAGTATATTTGGGGTACAAAGTTTTTATTTTCGAGGTAGCGCGAGCAGATCATGGCAAGGGTAGGGGTTTGCACCCGCCCAAGCGACAGCACGGCCCTGTTGCCCGACGACAGGCTGAGTGCCTGCGTAGCGTTCATGCCCACCAACCAATCGGACTGGGAACGGCAGTGCGCCGAATTGAACAGGGTATCGTAATCGCTCCCCGGCTTTAAATTGCGGAAACCTTCCTTAATAGCCTCATCTGTTTGCGACGAGATCCACAATCTTTTAAAGGGCTTTTTGCATTTGAGGTAGTAGTATATATACCTGAAGATGAGCTCGCCCTCGCGCCCGGCATCGGTAGCTACGATGATTTCGGTAGCTTCATCGAACAGTCCTTTGATGATATCCAGCTGTTTTTTAACGGATGGATCATCAACCATGCCTTCTTTTGTTTTTACCTTGCGGATAGAGAGCTTAAATTTTGGCGGCAGCATGGGCAGGTTTTGAACGTTCCAGCCGTAATAGCCATATTCCTGCGGGGCGGCTAACTGTAGCAGGTGCCCAAATGCCCAGGTAAATGTGTAGCCTTTGCCTTCCATATAGCCATCCTTTTTGGTGGTAGCGCCAAATACTTTGGCAATTTCGCGCGCAACGGATGGTTTTTCGGCTATGATGACTTTCATAAAGTTTTGTTATTAAGTAAAATAGCCTTGAGCAGCAGCATTTATTTACAGGTGGTGAATGTATATAAATAGTGAGGGGTGTGCAATGGGTGTTGAAAAATGGGGAGTGGTGAGTGGTGAGTTGTGAATGGTGAGGGGTGAATTGTGAGTGGTGAGTGGTGAGTGGTGAGTGGTGAGTAGTGAGTGGAGGGAATTATGGGGTAGTTAAAATATGCAACCACTCACCACTCACCGCTCACCACTCACAAGGGTTATTCCTTAATATTTTATTAACAATTATAGCGTCATTTGATAACGGTCATTTGTTTTTTGGATTACAATTCCAAACTTTGCTACCCCCTCCCTAATCTTCAAAGAAATGTAAACATGAAAGCCATTGTAGTACCTACCGATTTTTCTGATCAGGCTGATAATGCAGCCCGTTACGCCGTATGCCTGGCGAAGGATTTGAAACGGGATGTTAGTTTATACCATGCCCTGTTTGTGCCTATGGAGGTACCCATTGCCGATGCGGGTTTATGGCCTTTGGAGGATTTTTCTTCTTTAAAAGAAGTTGCAATAAAACAACTGCGGCACCTGGCCGGGTGGCTGGAACGTACTATTGATGATAAGGAGGAAGGCGCTACCGATACATTTAAACCGGCTATTGACTATCAAAGTGTGATAGGACCGGTAACGGATGTTATCATGAACGTTATGGCTGATTCAAAATCGAGTTTGGTGGTTATGGGGATGTCGGGATCAAATGGGCTGAGTCGTTTTTTTATGGGGAGCAGGAGTAAGGACCTGGTTGATCACGCTAATTTCCCGGTGTTGCTTGTGCCGGGTTGTGCTGTTTTTAAAGGGATAAAAAAGCTCATTTTTGCTACAGACCTTAACACCGGCGATATCTCGGTAATCCGCATGCTTGCCGGCATGGCCAAAAGATGTAAGGCCGAGATAAGGATTTATCATATAACCGGCGAAAACTATGATAAAAAGGGGAGACTTGGCAAGGTTGAGGCCTTTAATCAAAAATTAACCGAAACGGTGCATTATCCCCATATATCGTACCATCACCTGAGGGGCATGAACGTTGATGACGGCCTCGACTGGCTTTGCGAGCATGGGCAAATTGATTTGCTGGCTATGGTTCACCGGCCGCATACTTTGCTGTTCAGGCTTTTAAGCAACAGCCATACGCATCAGCTGGCCGGGCATATTAAAATACCCTTATTGGTTTTTCCGCCCGAGTATAACGTAACAATATAAAAACACCCGTCTTCATTAATTCATCATTACCGAAGGGATGAGCATTACGGGTAACTGTTGTTGTTTTAACAGCTCGTCGGTATTGGTGCTTTTAAAAATACGGTTTAAAAGGCTATACCTGTCGTGCACCAGCGCAAGCATATCGGTTTTGGTATCCTTACAAAGGCGGTTAAGGCGGTTAATCAATTCTTTGCCCACGATGCTTTGATAAGAAATGTCCGGATATCCAAACCGGGCTACCTGGGTAATAAAGTTACTTTTCTTTTGGTGGTTGTGGTCGTAGTTATGTTCCCAGAGTGATAAGTATACAATTTCGAGCTCAAAATGAAAAATCCGGCCCAACTGAATTAGGTAATGCACCGCATCCAGGTCGCTGTCGTTAAAATCGCAGGCAAGGGTTACTTTTTTAAAGTGCCCCAGATCAATACTTTCCGGGATGATGATTACAGGCCGGTTAGCCCGGTTGAGTACAACGCTGGTATCACCGCCAATCAGCAAATGCTCCATAGTGCTGCCTTTGCGGGCGCCTATCATAATAAGTTCGATATCCTTTTTTCCCGCAAAAAAATCCAACCGGTATTTAAGGCTCCCTTCCTCGTGCCGGCAATCAATACCAGGGTGGTGCTGGTCGGCCGGCAGCGTTGCAATAAGCTCCTCTAAATCTTCTTTCAGGAAAGTTAATTTTTTATGGCTTTCATTTTCCCATAACATCTCTTCGATGGCACATGGCGGGTCTCCAAATCCGGCCAGTACAGGGTGGCTGATGAAAGTGTTCAACAAAATAATGTTTGAATATAGCTGAGCGCAAAGCGAAACGGCAATTGTTGCAGCATGATTGGCGTTATCGGTAAAATTGGTGAGCACCAGGATTTTTTTCACGATAATTTTTATTAAAAGTAATAAATATTAATTTAAATGACAAGTATTATAAACTATAACGCAAATATGATTAATTAGTAAACCTGCGCAGGTGATACCCATCATACTCAAAAATGATTTGCAACACATTTTAAGCATACCAAAAGGGGAGAAAGAAAGATGTTACCAGGAATGGATTTTAGAAGGAGAACTACATGCGGATTTGCTGATTATTTAACACTGTTACGCTCATTGTTTACAATAGAGCGGATCTCTTCGGCGGTTAGGGGTTCTTTAAACACTTTTACCTTATCCATGTGACCATGGTAGATCCTTTCGGAGGGGAATTCTTCATTTCTGCCCAGTGTCCATTTATTACCGTTGGAGAGGTTGGCATCGATTTCTGTTACCGTTTTTCCGGCCAGTTCGCCATCAATATACAAATAAAGGGTTTTGCCGGTGCATACGCCTGCTATATGGTGCCAGTTATCATTCCAGTTTTTGGGAAGGTTTACTGTGCAATCTCCACGTCCCCAGCCGCCCGCAAAAAAAGTAAGGGTGGTATGAGCTGTTACCTGCAAAACATGGCTGTCTCCTTTAGTTATCATGTCAACAAGTCCAGGTTCGTTTCCTGTTGGGTATACCCAGCCCATCATGGTGATGGTGTTATCCATATTATCCAGGCTTGCCGAGTTGGGTACTTCAACAAATGTATTCTCATCAAATCCTAATTTCCCGGTTTTGTTATCGGGGTTAGGTCGCACTATATGACCATCATTGTGGTATCCCGAATTATCCCTGGTTAAATTATCCTGCACATAACTTACCGGCGAAATATCAAGCAACAGGGACTCTTTATTATCTGCATATACTTTATAGCCTGCCTCCGCATCATCAACCTTAACATGCTGAAACCCTTTTACCTTACATGGTACAATATGCGTGATGGTTTTTTTGCCGCCAGGTGCAAGGCTTATGGTATCTGTAAAAAGTAAGGAATCATTCTTCATTACGGGGAGCTGGAAGGTCCGTTTTAAACCGTCGATATTTTGAATGATGTAAGTAAGCTGCTGGAACTCATTTACCTTAACCATTGGCTTTGCCGCCAGGCCTGTTATTTTAAACGGATGGGCAAATGGTGTTTTTGGCGCGTTTACAATAACTGTAACCGGGGCCATACCTTCCAGTTTAAGTTCTGTTTTTCCTTCGGGATAAAGGCGGCATACCAGGGAGTCGTTTTTAACACCCTCGGAAACCACCATACAGTTTTTATATMCATACTGCTTTCCATTCACTAACAGCCTCACGGTTTTCACCCCGATGCTTCCATTGTTGGCAATGGAAAAATGTACAGTAAAGGGCTCATTAGGTTCCACACTGTTTTTTGAAATCGAGTAATTCAGAATCCTAAAATCCGGGCTTTGCCGGGTTTCTGATAATTCAACAGGGTTTTTGTTAACCGGCCAATTGCTTTCGGTACTACCCATATTAAACGTCATCGAACCGCCTTTCAGCAATAAGGAATGCGGTATTGTTAACTGCTGCCAGGAGCTTCCGTTAACACTTAATCCTTGTACATAATTATTGCTTAAAGCGCTATTGCTACTGTTGATGGTAAAATTTTTACTATTTGAAAGATGCAGCGTTACCGATTGAAACAAAGGCGACCCTACGGCATAAACAGGCCTGCCAGGGCAAGCAGGGTAAATCCCCATTGCACTAAAAAGATACCAGCTGGAGGTGGACCCAAGATCATCATTACCCGGCAAACCACCGGGTTTGGTACTGAAACGGTTGAGCATGATCTGCCTTACCCATTTTTGGGTTAATGCAGGCTTACCGGCCTGGTTAAACAGGTAGGGCAAATGAAATACCGTTTCATTATCAAAGGGGATAACATTGTTAGTTATTGCCGAATCAAGTCTGCCGGCAAATTGTTCGTTACCGCCGGTAAGGTTGATCAGATCTTTTGCATTATGAGGAACAAAGTAGGAGTATACCCACTTATCGCCTTCTTTATAGCCAGACATACCCGGCTGTAGTTTAAACTCATTGTTGTTGCGGGGTAATAATAGCAATTCATCGTTGTTCAGGAGGTTCCTGTAGCTATAACTGCGGTTTAACAGAAGCTGGTAGTCTTTATCATTGTGGATAATGTTGTTGGCAAACTGAGATAAGGCCCAGTCGTCATAAGCGTATTCAACGGTACGGGTAACAGATTCTGATCGGGTAAACGGGATATACCCGTTTTGCTGATAGATCTCCATATCCGACTGGATAAAAGGCGGCTCAATGATGCTTTTTTTCATGGCTGTATAGGCCAATTGTTTATCAAAACCCGTAACTCCTTTCAGATAGGTATCCACAATAATGGGGATGGCATGGTTACCCGTCATCGATTCGGTGGGCAGGTGGCCGGTTTGTTTGTATATATCCAGCATAGATAAAACCACATCTTTTTGTTTATCCGGGTAAAGCAGTATAAGCAAAGGGTGCAGAGAGCGGAAGGTATCCCATGGAGAGAAAGCGCCATATTGATTTGCGCCTGTTTTCTGGTGAATTTTACCATCTTCGCCCTTATAACGGCCATCCGCATCGTCAATAACCCAGGGTAGTAAAAGTGAATGATAAAGGGCAGTATAAAAAACAGTTTTATTTTGCTCATTACCGTCTTTTACATCAACAACTGCCAGTTTTTTAAGCCATTCATCCCTTGTTTTTTTGTGTACCTGGTTAAAGGTTAAAGCGCCAATTTCCTTATCGATATTGGTTTGAGCGCTTGCATAACTAACAAACGAAGTGCTCAATTTAAGTCCGATAATTTTATTACTTGCTTTAGCTGATTCAAAAATAAAGATCCAGCCCCCTTTAACCTGCTTTTTTGATGTATAATCTTCGGTGAAATTGATAACGGTATTCCCCATTGAAGCATGCAATATCCTCTTAGAAATTATTGTGATATCGCCGGCAATAAATACTTCAGGGGGGATATCCGCGGCAAACGTGAATCGGAATATCCCGGTTCTTGCTGTTGTTGTTGCTTCGGTAATTGTGTGGTCGTCGTCAAAAATTACTTTATAATATCCGGGGCTTGCCGTTTCATTGATATGAGAAAACTTCCTGCTGTATTTACCGGCCTCAAATTCTGAACCCGAACTAAGCGGCATAATATAAAACAGGCCTGAAGACCCCCCGGGAAAGCCGCTCATATGCCTTAAACAGCTGAAGTAATAAATGCTGCTGTCGTTATAATTATATCCCATGGCAACCCTTGTTTCGGGACTTAACTGTATAAACCCCGATGGTGCAACTGCTCCCGGATATGTACCGCCTTCGCTCCCCCATAAGGTAAACACATCGCTTTTTGCAGTGCCAATAAATGGATTTACATATTGGAGGTGGTTTGTGTGTTGGGCAAAAGTATTGAAGTTTAGCAGTAGCGTTAAAAGGGCAGTTAAACTAAAAAAGGACTTAGAAAACTTCCTTAAACTAAACAAAATACCCGTCATGGGTAGGCACGAAGCAATCCCCGACATCCTAAGTAGATTTGCAAATCCACCCTGGACGGTTCGGGATTGCTTCGTACCTCGCAATAAAGGTAGAATAGACACTTTATCTACGTATAATACCATTCTCCAATAAGACCCTAATACCTTCAACATTATTATATTTTAATATATATCTTCCTCTTATCCAATACATAAGCTACCAGCCAGCAAAGCATCATATAACAAATGGCAAATACCAGTGTGCCAAATGCGCCGGGGAAAAACCGCTGGTAAAATACCTGGTTTATCCAATCGTAAAAACTTAATTTGGGGCCTACCCATACGGTTTGTAAAACGGTAAGCAGTAATTCCGACAGCAGGTAGATAGCCAGTGAGTTACGGCCAAGGATAAGAAAGAAATTGGTGCCTCCTTTTACTTTTTCTATTTCGATGGCAAATATCAGCAGGCCCAGGATGGCCAGATCGATACCGATAGTGAGTAAAGAAAAGGTACTCGTCCATAGCTTTTTGGCTATCGGGAAAAACTGGCCCAAAAACAAAGCTGCAACAATCAATAAGCCGCCGTAGATAAGCAGTTTTGCAACAGTTTCATAAGTTTTTCCCTTTCGCTGGATAAATGCGCCTGCTAAAAACCCGCCGATAACATTCACTATGCCTGTTAATGTGCTTAATAAACCTTCGGGATCAAAAGCTATGGGGCCGCCTTTATCGTGGTATAAATGATCGTTGCCTAATAATACAATATCAAGACGGGTACCCGCGTTGCCAAGCATGGTAAATTCTTTACCGGGTTCGCCAAAAAAAAGTAAAAATGCCCAGTATCCAATTAATAGTAATGCTGATATGATAACAGCTGTTTTTTGGGAGCAATAATGAACTATTAAAGCGCCGAAAAAGTAGCACAAAGCAATACGTTGCAACACGCCCATAATACGGGTGTGGCTAAGCGGGTTAAAAGCCCACCCATCATTAACACGATGGAAGAACGGGAACCAGTACATGAGGTACCCTAATAGAAATATAATAACCGTCCTTTTAAATATCTTGCCTATAAATGCGGTATCCGACTCAAACTTCTTTTTAGAGAAGCTAAGCGCGTTACCAACTGCAAACAGGAAAGACGGAAACACAAGGTCGGTTGGTGTAAAACCTATCCATGGAGCATGGTCGAGCGGTGTCCATACGTTTGCGCCCGAACCCGGTGCGTTCACAATGATCATGAAGCAGATGGTCATTCCACGGAATATATCGAGCGCTGTAAATCTTTCAGTAGTTAAAGCCATTTTTTGTTTTATTAATTGAGATCAGCACTTAGTTGAGTTGTTGTACGCCCAGCTCCTGGCTCGGCAGCAATTATGGTATCGTTAGGTTGTTTTCCATCTTCATCATATATCACTAACTGGTTTAAGCCCTTGTTGAGCCAGCATTCGGGGATATACAAACTGGAAACCTGGATTTTTTCGGGGTAGCGGCCAATATGATGCCCGTTAACCCAGACAGAACCATGCCCCAGGTTTTTGGGCTCAAACCGCCATATGAAACTTTGCCCTTTTTGCTGCGGAACAGTAAAAGAGGCGCGGTAAAAGCGGGGGGCATCAGTTTTATTGCCTTGTATCAATTTTTGCCAGCCCTTTACAGCGTGTGCATCACCAGGACCTCCCTTCATTTGCCAACCGGTTATTGCCTGCGCATTGCCGATGGCATTGATCTTTACAGGCTGATCGATGCCGCCTTCGTTGGAATAGTTTTCAATAAATAGTGATAGCGTAACCGGATGTTTTAAAATATCGGTATCAGTAATATGAACTTCAAAAGGCTGGTTCCAGCCGTCATGGCGTAATACCTGTTTCCCATTGACGAATACCGTGGCATTTTCGTCGATACTTTTAAACGTCAAGGTGATTTTTGATGTACCTGCAGGTTGTTGTGGTATAATTGTAGTAAACCAGCCGTATCCTTCCTTTAAATTAAAGGCATCGGCGCCTATTTTATACTTTTTAAATAGGGTAGTATCAAATGCAGGTGGCACCTGCTTAACAGCAATATTTTTTTCCGCTTTCATAAAATACCAATCATTTATTTCGCTAATGAATGGGCCGCCTTTTTTAATCACGGCGTTGCCAAAAATTCCTTTGCTATCTACTTCATCTATTGGCCCAATGTAAGCAGGCAGCTTATCGCGGCCGTCATGTGCTGTAAAAATAGCTAAAGCATGTTTGCCCTTTTTTAATTGAAGTGAAACTTCTGCGTCGCTCAGCTTCCAGTTAGCGGCCTGCTTTCCGTCAATAAAGGCCTGGCCGCGGCCATTACCATTAACCTGTAATGTATACTTACCTGTAGCCGGAATGGTAAGTGATGTTCTGTACCAGGCATCGGCGGTTATATCACCATCGGTACCCATAGGTAAGGGGGCTTTTGACGACAACCATTGGCGGGTATTGTAATTTGCAGCAGCAAAACCCGAAGCGCTTTTAAACTCCCAATTGTTTAATGCAATGCTTTGGGGTTGTTTGGTACCTGGTGTTGGGGCCTGATTTAGAAGAACCGACTTTTTATCTGTATAGATCCGGACCTGATCCTGCTTATCTGCCAACAATGGCGATTCTATTTCGGCAATAAACCGGCCGTTCTTAACTTCGGCCTTCCCCAAATAGGCAGCACCGCTAACGATATAGTTTTTGCCTGCTATCTCGTCAATGTATGTTTTATCGGTCCATTGCCTGTTCATTGCTAAAACACGGATGGTTTGTGTACCCGCTTTAAAAGTATATTCCAAAGGCTTTTCCATAACGGCCATCGTTTCATTGATGGTTACCTGGTCGCCTTCTGTTTTTAGGGCTGAGTTTACAGTTGACACCTTGTTTTTGGCTGTAAAATACAACGATAAAGGCATCCCTGCTTCAACATCTGCAATAATAGTAGTGGTATTATCCTGCTTTACAACCGCAAAGATCCTGCTTAAAGCCCAATGAAGCGTTACCTCATTATTGATATTATAATCATGAACCAGGGGATAGATCCCGCCAGGTAAAACCGTTATCTTTTTATCGCCCGAAACTTTATCACCGGGGAGATGCAGTTGCGCGGATATAGCTTCTTTACCCGGATTATCAAGGAAGACAATTTCCCCAGCCGGGCTTTTGCGTGCGCTAATTTTTAAAGAAGAGTCTGTTACTATCTTACTAAATGCAGCAGCATCATTTACACTGTTTTCCAGAACATCCTGGAAACTGCGGGCAAACCATGCCGCGCGTTTAAAGGTATAATATATCGGCCTCAAATCGCCGGCCTGACCAATAGCAGCACCATAATCATAGGAGGCTGCATCCTCATCATTATTGGTATACCCAAAGTTCGACCCGCCATGAGCCATGTAATAATTGTATCCGTTACCGCCATTAGCAATGATCATCCAGGTGCGCCTGTCGTAAAGTGCGGCATCACCGGGCTTAGCGCCGTACTGCGAATACCATACGCTCCAAAACTCTGTAGAAAACCATGGATTGGGCCTTGTGGCATCGTCCAGTTTCCCATCTCCCGCCGGATCGCTGGCATGATGCAAGCCGCTAAAAAAGTAAGGCACCTGCATCCCCATAGCCAATGCCTTGGTTTGCAAATGTTTAAAATAACCATCTGGCATTACCGTGCCCCATCCTTTAGGGTGTTCGTTCTCTAACTGAACCAATACCACCGAACCACCTTTATTAACCTGGTTATTAAATACAATGGGTAAAAGATGATCAAAAAAACGATCGACATATTTTTCAAACAATGGATTATCTTCCCGTACCCGCAACCCCTTTTTAAACTTGAGCCAGATAGGGTAGCCGCCATTATCCCATTCGGCACAGTAGTACGGACCTACGCGAACGATGGAGTACATGCCAAGGTCTTTAACCTCTTTTAAAAACTGGTTGAGGTCATGGTCGCCGGTAAAATCAAATTTGCCTTCCTGTGCTTCATGAAAATTCCAGATGGTGTAAATCTCAATACAATTAAATCCGGCCTGCCTGATGCGAAGCAACCTATCATGCCAAAGCTGGTGCGGGATTCTTGCATATTCTAACCCTGCAGAAACAATGAAGGTACGCTTGCCTGCTATAAAAAAACCTTTACTGTCAAAATCAATATAAGATTTTGCCGCTGCAGATGGAGGGAAGATGTGGTCATTACTTGACTGGGCATTTATGGTTGTGCTGTATGCCAGGCAAATAAGGATTATTAGGAATAGGTATGTGCTTTTGATCATGTGTTTTTATGATTCAACGTTTTTTTGTTATGGTAGAGTAGGGTTCGGGCGTCAACCCGTCATTGATTATGATTATTGCCTTTTCAACCGTATAGACGCATAATTGCATCTCCCACGTGCAAATCGACCTCGCAAATTGCAAATGCAAATCGACGATCTTGTAAATTCGGAATGTCCTGCGAGAGACGCAATTATGCGTCTCTACAAAAAAACAGGTAGCGGCTAATATGCTGCCTGCAACACCAAACTGTTATACTTTGCAAACAAAGCCTTGGCTTTTTCTACACCATCGCCTTTGGCAACATCGGTATAAGCATTATCATGCTTATTAACCCATTGCCATTCCCAATTTTTTACCTGTGCATCAAATGCTTTGTCGTTAAAAGGGGTGCCTGTTGTCATTGCTTTTGTAAGCTGCGCAAAATACAGTTCCCAGCGGGGTTTATAATAGCCCTTTATTAAACCGGCCCATTGCCTGTTTGAGTATTCGCGTAAGCCGCTTTCCTTATCGCCCCAAAGCGTAACCAGGTCGCGGGCATTAAATTCATAAAGGTTCTTTTCCTTTTCGGTGATGCCGTTTGCCCTTGCCTCGTTGATCCATTTACCCAATAAAAAGTCTTTACGGGTGCTCAGCAGGGCATCCATATCATCCATTAACTGTAAAAAAGAGGTGCTATATTCTTTAAACGCTTCCTTATCACCGCTTTTATAGGCCGATGCCATTTTTTGTTGCAGTGGCGTTGCATAATTTGCCAATACCTGCCGGGTTACATCAATAAGGTCGTACTGAAAGCCATCACTTTGTTTCAGGCTATCTGCGGCGTTTATTAATAGCTCCCACGCTTTAGCCAATTGCTTCGGATCATAATTTAGTTTTGTTAAAACCCTGTCGATAGTTTTTTGCATAGTCGGCCGGGCCACTATGATAGATTCCGGGCCGCCCTCGGTAAGGCCGCCACTGTAAACGGTATTCAATAATATATGCCATGCATTATCGGCATTGGCATTTATTTGTCCATAACGCCTGCGGGCATAATTGCTTACCCATGCATCGGCGTCAATAGGCGTATCGCGCCAAACGTTTTCAAGCATGAGGGCAAACAGTGCAGGGTTTTGCTCAATCCCTTCGGGTGTTACGCCTATGCCCGTCATGTTTTTTGATTCGGGGTCGTGCAAGGCAATAGCCGGGTCGGCGGCTACATGGCGCATCCGGCCAAACAGGCTAATGTTACCGCCAAAATTTTGCAGCATACTCCAGATCCATGGTTTGCCGTAATAAGCTTCGGTACGGTTCCATACCGGGTGGGCATCGCTGTACAGATCCAGAACAATCATTTGATCATCCGGTACAGCATTTAACAACGCCTTGATCTGTTGCGGTTGCCAAAACTTGTTGTTGTAATGAAACATCCATCCCTGCATTACCCATACCGCTTTGGGATCGGCAGCGGTCATGGACCGGAAAACCTTTTTACTCATCCCATCCAGGTAGGTAGAATCGTTGGTAGGAGGGACGTTTTCATTAAAAGTATCTGCAGAGTAAAGATGATCTGTGCCAAACTCTTTTGTTTGTGCTTCTATATATTTTTTGCCTATGGATTCAAATAATTCATCATCCGGGTCAAGAATATACACATCCGGGAAACCGGCATCCCAGTTGGTTTTTTTTACTTTTGCCTTCGGGAACCTATCTTTAAAAGATGGCGGCACGTGGCCGGTAAATGACGACAATACAGGTTTCATCCCAAATAAACGTTCGCGCTCCAATATCTTTTTTTGCAATGCTTTGTGGGTATCCATCCAATGCTGTGGCAGCGGGCCGCCCCATGCATCAATATTACCCATCCAAAACCAGGAGAAATAGGCCGGTCCGCAAAAAAATGCGTCCAGCTCTTTATCTGTAAAGCCCATGCTTTTGTATACATCCTGCCATACGGCTTCTTCGCCGGTAATAGCCAGCGGCATGTTAATGCCATTGAGGGCCATCCAATCAATTTCTTTTTGCCAGCGTTCCCAATCCCACCAGGCCATTGTATAATTAAAGGTGCAATAGTTAAGGTAGTAGCGGTATTTGTATGGGGTGGTTTTATGGATTTTAACGCTAACTGTGGGCAAATTTGCAGGCAGGTTTAAGTTGGTACCATTCCAGCCTATATCGCAAAAGCAATAATTTTTAAGGTAGTAATTTAAGGCCGCAGCTACAGATAAGCCATTGCTACCACGTAAAACTATTTTACCATTGCGGTTATCAAGCTCAAAAGCATCCTTGCTATTATCCTGGGCGATAGACTCGATTAAAAAAGCGCCCGACTTGCCCGGAATAACCCGTTCAATAAAATCAAGGGAGGCTTTTTGATCAACCTGGGCGTAGGTATTTAAACTAAATGCGGTAACAATAAATATCAATAAACCTTTTTTCATTATTTAAGCTGGTTCTTTTTTGTATAGGGTATTATTTAAATAAAAATGCCGGTAACCAACACAAATTGATTTATCAAATCATTGCTGGCTACCGGCATTTAATGGATCATTACTTAAAAGTTTGGATTTTGTATTAAAACGCCTTTACTCTTATCAATTTCTACCTGTGGTAATGGGAAATAATAATTTTTAGGGCGAACAAATGTCACCGTTTTCGATTGGTCAATTGGCGCTTTTGAAACCGCCTTGTTGTATATGGCTGCTATATCAACAATGTTTTTCTTGTCCCAACGCATTAAATCCTGGTGGCGCTGGTCCTCGCCCGCAAGTTCAACACGGCGCTCGTGAATCAGCTGTGTCATACCTGCACCTACAACCGGCGGCAACAATATTGATGCCCGGCGTCTTACCTGGTTTATCAGTGCATCACCGGCACCGGCACCCTGTGTACGGATAAGGGCCTCTGCCACCAGCAGGTAAATATCAGCCGACCGCATTAAAGGCACAGCGAAGTTATGGTCTACGCCGCCGCCATCGGCTACAGTGTTAAATACAGCGTACTTTTTGAAAGCAAATCCGGTTGCCGACAGATCGGCAGTAAAAGTGGTTAAGCCTTTATTATCACCAAGGTCAACCTTATCGCCAACACTTAAAAGCGTTGCTGCTTTACGAGGATCATTAGCTTCAAACTCGTTTGCCAAACCCTGTAAAGGCTGACTGAAGCCGTAACCGTTCCATGACCTTGGGATATAGTAAACCGTAAAATCATTTGATACTACGTTTTGTAGAGCCTGGATAGAGAAAAGCATTTCGGTGCTGCTTTCATTTGCACGGGTAAAGTTATCCGTGTAGTTGGCAGCTAATGCGTAATGCGAATTAGAAATTACCTTTTGACCTGTTGCAATTGCTTCGGGAAGTTTTTCCCAATACATGTAAAGCTTCGTTAAAAGCCCCAGTGCAGTGCCTTTACTTACGCGACCGTGATTTGAAGCATCGTAACTTTCGGGCAGCAGGTCAACAGCTTTCAGCAAATCACTTTCTATCTGCTTACGCACTTCTTCAATCGGCGATTTAGGAACATTGAATAATTGTTTAGCATAATCTTCATCGGTAATGATTGGCACATCGCCATGAATGATCATTAAACGCCAGTAACCAAAAGCTCTTAGAAAATAAGCCTCACCCATGCTGCGACTTTTAATATCTGCAGAAATCGCGGTTATTTTAGGGATATTGATGATGCAGTTGGTTGCGCGGTTAATCTCTTCGTAGCGCCATTTCCACGGGTACCTGATAGCCGCATTTGAAGCATCATAAGTTAAATTTTCAATGCCTTCATCTTCGCCATGATCACCAGAGCGCCAGTAATCGTCAGATGGAGTATCGAATGTTGATTCGGCATGGCCTATGTAATCTTCTTCCGGTAAAATGCTGTATATCCCGTTAACAGCATTAACGGCATCAGTTTCGTTCCTGAAATAATTATCAGAGGTATATACTCCTTTTTGCTTCAGATCGAGTGCTTTTTTACATGAGCTGCTAACTAAAGCCAGCCCTAACGCTATATATAATATTTTGTTCGATTTCATGATTTTATAATTTAACTGTTACACCGAATGTAATTGTACGTACCGATGGGTATTGAGCCACATCAACGCCGCGCTGCAGGTTGCCATTGGTATAACCCAACTCAGGCGTATAGCCTTTGTATTTGGTTATAATAAAGACATTTTGGCCCGAGGCGTATAGTTTTACACTTTTTAGCGCAGCTTTTTTAGACCATGTTAAAGGTAAGGTATAGCCTAATGTCACGTTTTTAAGGCTGAAATAGTTACCACTTTCTACAAACAGATCGGATGTACGGTAGTTATCATTAGCTCGGTCAAGCGATAAACGTGGGATGGTATTGCTTGTACCGGCACCTGTCCAGCGGCCTAAATCTTCGGCATACAGGTTAAAAGGATATGTTGGGTCGATACCCTGCATCCTATCGGCGTTGTATAAGCTTACGCCAAATACACCAGTAAAATTGGCCGATAAATCAAATCCTTTATACGATATGCTTCCCTGGATACCTGCGGTAACATTAGGGTTAGGATTGCCAAGGTTGGTACGGTCGTTGCCGTCAACTAAACCATCACTATTTAAATCCAGGAATTTAACGTCGCCAGGCCTGATCGAACTTTTGCGCGAATCATTTTTAAGCGCGGGATCATTGTCTATCTCTGCCTGGGTTTGATATAACCCATCAGTTTTCCAGCCATAGAACGATGCTATCGACTGCCCCTGGTAGGTACGTGAAATCTCCTGGCTTGAGCGGCCGTAAACGGTAGAACCTATAAAAGTACCAACGCCATTTAACTGCGTTACTTTATTTTTAATAAATGAAGCGTTTGCGCCAAATGAGTATTTTAATTTGTTATCACCGCCCTGGTAATTAACCTCTACCTCAACACCTTTGTTGTTCATGGTGCCAATATTTTGGTTAGGGATAGCTACCGAACCCGCTGCACCAACCACCGGAGGCGATATCAGCATATCCTTGGTGTTTTTATTAAACCATGTTATAGTAGTATTTAACTGGTTATTTAAAAAGCCGGCATCAAGTGCAATGTTGGTCATGGCAGCCCTTTCCCAGGTGATATCGGGGTTGGCAATGCTGGTAACCGCAGCGCCGCTTACGCCCGTCCCGCCAAAAGCGTAGCCATTCTTTTCATAAGTACTGCCAATTTTAATTAAGCTTAGATATTGATACGGGTCGACGTTTTGATTCCCGAGTTCACCATAGCCGCCTGTTAATTTAAGGTTGCTTATCCAGGTTATATTTTTGATAAACTTTTCGTTAGATAACCTCCAGCCCAATGAAAAGGCTGGGAAATAACCCCACTGGTTACCAGGGGCAAATTTTGAAGATCCATCCGCACGGAAAGTTACAGTAGCCAAAAATCTGCTGTCGTAATCATAAAACAACCTGGCAAAGCCCGATTGAAGCGATGACGGCTGCACCGGCAAGCTCGAATTGAATTGATCGTTACCCTGGCTTAGTACCCTTTGCGCGGGATCTGTGTCATCATAACCAACACGTGAAGCGTTGAAGCCGTTGTCTTTAAAGTTTTGGTAAGAGTAACCACCTGTAAAGGTTACGTGGCTTTTGCCAAATACCTTATCGTAAGTTAAGAAAGACTCCAGTAATTGAGATGATAATTCTTCTTCGCTTTGTGTTAAGGTAGAATTTTGATTTGGCCTTGTCTGGTTTACATCGGCAATACTAAAGTTATAATTACGGATCAATGCGCCATCAAAGGCATAGTTAACACGCAATTTTAATTCTTTCAAAAACGAGATCTCGGCAAAAGCATTGGCCAGTACACGGTATTTTTTGGTGTACTTATCAGCCTCCTGTATAGTAGCGTAAGGGCTGTTAATATCGCCTAACTGGTTGGCATAAGCTTTTGAAGTGCCGTATGTGCCATCCGGATTAACCAGGGGTATAGCAGGATTAAACCGCAATGCCGAGAAAATTAAACCCGTTTGTGAGTTATTGTTATCAAAGCCATTTTGATTACCATATGATAGCTGAATGTTTTCGCCCAGCTTAAACCATGGGGTTACTTTATGTTCAGAATTGATACGGGTAACGTAACGCTTAAAGTTGGTTTTATTGATGATACCATCCTCGTTATAAATTGATTGCGAAAGATAATAGTTAGATACATCATTACCACCTTGTAAACTTACATCGCCATTGGTTACATGGCCTGTTCCCATAATAGCACGCTGCCAATCGGTGCGCTGGGTTGCATAATAGGTATCGTTCCACGGCGCATCTATAGCAACCCCATCGTTGGTATAACGCTCTCTTTTCAATTTGTACAAATCTGGCGCGGTAAGCAGCTTGATGTATTTGGTTGTATTTTGGAAACCGCTGTAAAAATTAACCGATGTTGATAGCTTTTGATTGTAAGTACCCTTTTTGGTAGTTACCAGCACCACGCCATTTGCTGCCCTTGTACCATAAATAGCACTTGAAGATGCATCTTTCAAAATCTCGACAGATGCAATATCATTAGGGTTAATATCACTTAACGCATCGGGGTTACTTGTTGGCACGCCATCAATTACTATAAGCGGGTTAGCATCATTGATGGTACCCGTACCACGAATCCTGATACTTGGCGCGGCGCCGGGCGAACCATCGTTACGCACAATGCTGACACCACTTGCACGGCCATCTAAAGCCTGAGCGGCAGATGCTACCGGCAGGTTTTGAATATCGCTGCCTTTAACACTGGCTACCGAACCTGTAATATCAACTTTTTTACTTGTACCATAACCTACTACAACTACTTCACCCAATGCAGATGGCAGGGGAGTCATGACGATGTTTAAAGGCTGATCGCCATTGATGGTCACGATCTTTTTTTCGTAGCCGATATAGCTGATCTCCAATACACCTTTATCGGGTGCATTGATCACAAAGCTACCGTTAACATCCGTGGTAACACCGATGTTTGTACCTTGCAGCCTGATATTTACCCCAATTAATGGTTCGCCTTTGTTGTCAACAACCTTTCCCTTTACAATCAACAGGGCATCGGCTGTCTCGGGTGTAGATATAATCACTACATGGTCGTCCGCCACTTTGTAAGGCAGTTTATTATCAATGAGCGCTCCTAATACCTGCTCAATAGTTGCATCCTGCACATTAATATCAACCTTGCCTAATTTTTTCAGGGATGCATAGTTGTAAAAAAAGCGGTAATCGCTTTGTTTTTGAATTTTAGTAAGTATACTACTTACCTCAGTTTGCTTAATGCTGAGTGTGAATTTCTGTTGCGAGTATACACTGGCCGAAACCTGCATACATGTAACCAGAATTAGAAAGAATACTGCTTTCATTAGCAAAATAACTTTAAGGCATACGGGGGCATATGGACTTGCAAATGCCCTTGTTGTTTTTTTCATTACATTTGTTTTGAAAATTAATGGATAGAGTAAGCGCCGTCATAACACTCTTACTCTTAATAATAAATCCCAGATTTTTGCAGGGAAGAGGTGCAACTCTTCCCTTGTTTATTTATGGGGTTTTCAGGAATCTGATAAGTAAATATTTCTCTTCATGTTGCGGGGTTAAGTTAATATTAGTTGAATTGTTTATTTTTTAATCTTGTAGGCGAGGTAAACAGTGTTCCCATCGATTTTTGTTTGTAAAGGCACTATTTGCTTCAGGAAATTCAGTGCGGTATCCAGGCTCTCATTTTCAAGTACGCCACTTATCTGTTCTTTCTTTAAAGCCTCATTTTCAAATATGATGTGCACATTATATTTACGTTCCATTTGGCGGGCTACATCTTCAAAATCATTATTAACAAACATGATTTTATGCTCCGTCCAGGCATTTTCCTGGTAGGTATCATTACTGACGTTGGGCAGCGAAGCTACTTCATATTTTATTTTGGCCACATTCACCTTATTTGATTGATGATCGGCAATTAATGGCTGATTATTTATAGTAAGCTTTTCATGCGGCGATAAAATGATCTTCTTTTCCGGATCGTCGGTTAGTTCTACCTGTACTTTACCTTTCAATAAGGTTGTTTCGGTCGATTTATCGTCGCGGTAAGCTCTTACATTAAACACGGTACCTAAAACCTTCACCGTAAACCCGGTTGTGTGTACCAAAAATGGTTTCTTTGGATTTTTAGTTACTTCAAAAAAACCTTCCCCTTCTAAATTAACTTCCCGTTGCGTATCCGAAAAAACAGATGGATATGTAAAATGGCTCCCTGCATTAAGTTTAACTTTGGTACCATCTGATAAAGTAACCTGCATCATTTCACCAAAAGGCACATCAATTCTTTTTATAGATGCCGCAGTAATCTGCTGATTTGGATGCCGATTATTATAAAATAAAAAGCTTAATACAGCAAGTGCAGCTATTGCAGCCGCTGCACTTATCCATCTCCGGTAATTAAACGGTTTTATATTGTCATTTAAACTTTCAGTTTCTAACCCTTCCGAGCTTTTGATCTTCACCCATAACGCATCAAGCCTGCTGTTTACATCTTTTTCCTGTAAAATAGTATTCTCCTGTTTAAGTGTACCCGTTAAGGCATCTGTTACGTGCCGTATCTTTTTGTATCCTGGATACTGTTTTAAAAACAGTTCGAGTTCATTTAATTCATTTTTACTGGCCGACCCATCCATACTTTTGGCCATCAGCTCAATAAACCTTGATTTTCCCATACTTATAGCTAATCTGATTATAAAGACACCAAACAATTAAGATTTTCCTAAAAGATTTTTAAATAAAATTAAAATCTGTTTCGGATTAAATTATACACGGTAAATTTGGAGGAAGCTTACCTGATGATGCTTTCGAGTTTTTTTATCGCGATGGATAACTGGGCAAATACGGTTTTGTTAGATAATTCGAGTATAGAAGCCACTTCGTTGCAGGTAAGCCCGTCTTCTTTTACCATTTTAAAGATGAGTTTGCAGCGTGGAGGAAGGCTGTTAACGGCGTTGACAATCTCGGTATGAAGCTCCTTGCTGATAAGTAATTGTGCAGGATCGGCATTGAGGTGAAAATAAAAAGATTCGGCAATACTCAATTCACGGGTCATTCTGGATGAATTGCTCCGGATATGATTCAGGCATGCGTTTTTTACAACCACATACAAATATACCTGTGGATTCCTGATCTTATCCAGGGTGTTGCGGTTAAGCCAGATCTTTACAAACACATCATTCACTATCTCTTCGCTGGCTTCATTATCACCCAGGAAAGAGTTTGCAAATTGGCAAAGTTTAACCACCTGTGCTTTGTAAAGCTCGTTAAATGCCGACTCATCATTGTTAAATCGGATTAAGTGAACAAGCTCATGTGTATTCAAAGTGACAGCTAATTAAAAACAATTTCTTGTAATGCATTGCCTCCGGGCGCACAGTAAAAGTAACGAAATTATCACATACAGATAAAACGATAACTGAAGAAGGGGCTATCTTTACAGGATAACTATTCGATTACTTGAAATTTACCACCATTTTAAAGGAAAAACTATCTTATCTACCGAGCTTGCAATCATATCGGGTTTGAAAGCATAATTGCCTAACGTCTCTTTATTTGATATCCCAGACAATACCAGGATAGTTTTATACCCCATTTGAACACCACCCTGAATATCTGTTTCCATGGTATCGCCAATTACGGTTGTTTCCGCGGTTTCCAGGCCAAGGAATTTCCGGGCCGACCGCATCATCACCGGGCTTGGTTTGCCGGTAACAAATGCTTTTCGGCCGGTTGCTTCTTCAATCATTGCTGTTGTAGCAGCTATACCCAAATTATTCCATCCCGGTTTTTTTGGTGAAGGATCCCTGTTGGTTGTGATGAATTTTGCGCCGGCAAGAATCATATCTACCGCCCGTTGTACCATCTCGAGTGTGAAATTCCGGCCTTCACCCAAAACTACAAATTCAGGGTCCGAGTCGACCAGCGTGATGCCGTTTTCATGCAGGCTGGTCAGTAACCCGCCTTCGCCCAGCACATAAGCTGTACCGTTGGGGCTTTGGTCTCCCAGAAATTTGCCGGTAGCCATTGCACTGGTGTATACATGTTTGGTTTCTACAGTTATACCCATCCTTTTTAATTTACGCACCACCTCCAGGCTTGTGCGCTGGCTGTTATTGGTCATAAATGCAAATGGTATATCGTTTGTTATCAGGTGTTTAATAAATTTATCGGCACCGGCAATCAGCTCTTCTCCGCTGTAGATCACACCGTCCATATCAATTAAAAGTCCTTGCTTCATTTTGGGGTTTTTATGGTTGAATTACAGTTGCAAGGTAATGGTGTAAATCAATAACATCAAATCCATATGAAAATAAACCTGTCGGGGAAGTTTTTAATTCCACTTCTGTGTACTACAGCCATGGGCAAAGTTATGTGCATTTGTTAAAAAGTGTTAATTCTACGAAAAGTTCGTAGTGAAACTATTTTGTTAGTTATATTTGAATTGTCAAAAGTATTTAAGCTCTTTAATAAAAACTTATCCTGATCATCATGAAAAAAACGATCCTTCTTTTCGCCGCCTTTTCACTTGTTATTTTTAGTGTGAGGGCTCAAAAGCCTGATACCGCCAAAGCGATTGTTCATTATAAATTTTCGCACCTGCGCGACACCACCAACCGCGATAAACCCTATACCGAAAACATGATATTGTTTGTGGGAGCAACCTCCAGTGCTTACAAAAGTTATGACCGCAAAATACAGGAGGCCATGATGAAAAAACAGGTTGCCGACCAGGTTGCCGCGCAAAAAGGAAATGGCGGCCCTATAAATATAAAAGTGACGAGTAGGGGCGAATCAACCCGGAACGAATTTTACCAGTTCCCGCTACAAAGTAAATTGGTTCGTAAAGAAAGGCTCATCACAGCTTACCTGATAGAGGAACCTATGCCGTCCATCAGCTGGAAGATCAGCAACGATACTGCCAGTTTTGCGGGACTGCATTGCCAGAAAGCCACAGGTCATATTAAAGGCCGCGATTATACAGCCTGGTTTTGCCCTGATCTGCCGTTTCATACCGGCCCCTGGAAATTAAACGGATTGCCCGGCTTAATTGTTGAAGCCTATGATGCCCGGAAAGAAGTGGTGTTTAAGTTTGATGGTATGGAAGAAGTGAGCAATTCTCCCAAAACAGCAGCCGGTGCACCTGCGCCCACAGGTGGGTTAACGGTTAGAATGATAGGAATGGAAGATGACGCTGACCCCAATATTATTGCACTGCCAACCGATGCTGTTAAAACCACCGAAAAGGAATTTAAGCGCCTGGAGGAAGCGATGCGTAAGGATCCTAATGCATTTGCTAAATCGGCTATGGCTGGTTCTGGTATGAATATGAGACCTGGGGGCGCAAATGGCCCAGGCCCTGGTCCGGGTGACCAGATGAGGATAGTGGTAAATGGAAACGGCCCGGTGATTAACAACCCAATAGAATTACCCGAAAAGAAATGAGTTTTTTACATAAAAGTGCCGGGGCATTCATTTTATGTATGCTCGTGGCTGTGCTGTGCCTTGGCCAAAATATAAAAGGTACCGTTACAGATAGCCTGGGCAAACCCCTGAGTTATGCCAGCATCAACCTGAAAGGCAGTAATAACTTTATTATTGCCTATACCACCAGTGGCGTAAACGGGGTTTATAATTTAACCCTGCCTGCTGATGCTGATAAGAATGGCCTTACCCTTGAAGTAAGCTGCATAGGTTTTAAAAAGGAAATAAAACCGATAACAGTTTTTACAACACCTTATAACTTTAAGCTTTCCACCGCGGTGCACCAGCTTAAAACGGTTACCGTTAAAGATAACCGGCCACGACTTCGAACCAACGGCGACACCCTGAGCTACAAGGTATCTGATTTTAGCAGTCCGCAGGATAGGGTAATTGGCGATGTAATTAAAAAGCTGCCGGGGATAGACGTGGCCAAAGATGGCAAGATAAGCTATAATGGTAAGGCTATATCAAACCTTTATATTGGCGGCGATAACCTGTTGGATGATAAATACAATATTGCCACCGGCACAATCCCCAATGGAGTGGTTGACCAGGTGCAGGTAATGGAAAACCATCAACCCATAAAAATGCTGAAGGATAAGGTTGTAAGTGAGGATGTTGCCTTAAATCTCACTATTAAAAAAGATGCGAAACTGCAATTGATAGGCCAGGAAACCGTAGGAGCAGGGCTGCCGGGAAAGTATTATGAAGACCTGAACGCTATGATGTTTAAGGATAAATACAAGGCTATTAATTATGTTAAAGGAAACAATACAGGCTTTGATGTTGCAGGGGACCTGGTATCGCATAATGCGGCAGATTACATGCAACGTATTGATAATGATAAACCCGGTACCGTACTTTCATTAGGTACAGCGGGCGATCCTGATTTGCCGCGTAACAGGTATTTGTTTAACCAGTCGGGCATTGTGAATCTGAATAACCTGGTCAACCTGAAAAAAGATGTGCAACTGCGGGCCAATATCTCCTATCTGCGCGATAACCAGCGCCAGGATTACCAGCGTTTTAGCGAGGTATATCTGCCCGATGATACTATACGTTATACCGAGGTGCAACGCAATAAACGCCGGCCCGATCTGATACACAGCCAGTTTACGCTTAACATTAATAAAAGCAGATATTTTTTGAATGATAACCTGGTTACCGATTACAGTCATAACACCACGTACTCTGCACTTAACAGCAATGGTGTGCACGTAAACCAGACTTTTAAGGATAACCTGTTTGATTTTTCGAACGAGCTTAATTTTATGCAAACCTTTAAATCAAATAAAATTGTGGAGGTTTACAGTTACATTAACCGCACATCCGAACCAGAAAACAGGGTGATTGAACCAAATCTGAATCCTGGTATATTTAACAACGGCATCAATTATTCGCTGCTTACTCAAAAGGTTAATATCCCGGGCTGGTTTACAAATAATTATATTTCATACAAAATACCGGGGCAATATTTAACACAAAGTTTTAAAGCAGGCTTCAGCGGGCAATCACAAAAATTAAACACCGATCTAACAGTTACACAGCTGAACAATACAAGCAACCTGGTATCCGATAGTTGCCTTAACAGTTTAAGCTGGTCGCGCAATAAATTGTATGCCGAAGCAGACTATGATATACCAGGCAAAATTCTTAAAATTAATATGAGCCTGCCACTTAGCCTGCAGCAAACGCACTATAATGATCCGTATTATCAGCTGGATAACAGCCTTACCCGCCTGTATTTTAACCCGCATTTATCTGTTAAGTACCAAAGCGGTATTGAAAACTATTTTACACTGAATTACAGCCTGCGTAATAACATTGGCAATATACAGGATGTGTACCGGGGCTATATACTTACCAACTACCGTACCTTGTATGCCAACAGCGCAGCTTTAACCGAGCGGCAAAGCCAGAACGCCGGGCTGGGCTTTAATTATCGAAAAGCCATTACGCTATTCTTTTTTAGCCTGAATGTTGCTTATAGTCATATCTATTCTAACAATATCGCTTCAAGTATTTTAACCAATAACATACAGCGGCGGATTGTATTGCCTTATAATAACCATATGGATACCTGGACAGTAAGTGGTTACGCAAGTAAATATGCATTTGATTTAAACACCACCTTCAGCGGGGGCGCATTATGGCAAACCACAAAATTAAACCAGGTACAAAATGGCTTGATATTACCTTTTAACACGATATCAGAAACCTTAAACGCAGGTGCCGAAACCAAGGTAAGTAATGTTATAACAATGAGCTATAAAGCTAACTATAGCCAAACCACCAGTAAGTCGCCGGCTATAAGTAACAGTTCAAAATTTCAGCGGCTGATACAAACTGCATCTGTAAATTATAACCCGCTTAGCACGCTGTTCTTTAATTTTTCAGCCGACCACTATTATACCCACCAGCAGCAGGCTAATGATCTGAAATATTTTTCTGCTGATGCGTCTATCCGTTACAAATTCAGCAAAACCAAACTTGATGTGGAACTAACAGGTCAAAACCTGTTCAATGTAAAAAACTATACCGCGTTATACTTATCCGCCAATGTATTTACCTCAAGCTCGTACGCCATACCTGGGCGCATGATATTGGCTAAAGTGCTGTTTAACCTGTAAACAACCGGCTTCGGTAATTATATAATTAATGTAATAGCGTTATAACCCATTCGCCCTAACGGTGATCTCGGCAATGTCCAGCACCTGGATCTGCTGATCTTTTTCGTTGAGTTTTACACCATCTGTAAGCATGGTCATACAAAACGGGCATGCGGAAGCCACCACCTGGGCTTTGACTGCTATAACCTCCTGGATCCGTTCCATGTTGATATCCTTTTTACCCGGTTCCGGTTCTTTAAACATCTGCCCACCTCCCGCGCCACAGCATAAGCCGTTTGATCTGCAGCGTTTCATTTCTACCAGCTCGGTATCCAGGATCTCCAGTGCTGCACGCGGAGCCTCATAAACATTGTTGCCACGCCCCAGGTAGCAGGGATCATGAAAAGTGATCTTTTTACCTTTAAAGCTTTCGCCCCCTTCGGCTTTTAGCTTACCCGCATCAATCAGCTGCTGAATAAGCTGGGTATGGTGGATCACTTCGTAATTACCGCCCAGGCCCGGGTATTCGTTTTTAATGGTATTAAAGCAATGCGGGCAGCCGGTCACAATTTTTTTGATATGGTAGCCATCCAACACCTGGATATTGGTCATGGCCTGCATCTGGAACAAAAATTCGTTACCGGCCCGTTTGGCAGGGTCGCCGGTGCAGCTTTCCTCGGTACCCAACACAGCATAGCTGATACCCACATGATGCAGGATCTTACAGATATCACGGGTTATTTTTTGTGCCCGCTCATCAAAACTACCCGCACAGCCCACCCAGAACAGTATCTCGGGTTCCCTGCCTTCGGTAGCCATTTGGGCCATAGTAGGTATCTTTATTTCGGATTTTTCGTTTTCCATTTCGGATCCATCATTTTACCATAGCATATAAACCATGGAGCTATTTGACTAACTGCAGACTTAAACCTGCCTGCTATTTCTCCGCCCAGTTCAACCTGTCGGCCTGGCTATATTTCCAGGGGGCGCCGTTGTTTTCAACATTGCCAAACATGTTATTCAGGCTGGCAGGGGCCTGCGATTCTTCCATCACGATATAGCGGCGCATTTCGGTAATAATCTCCAATGGGTTAATATTTACCGGGCAGGCCTCTACGCAGGCATTACAGGTGGTACAGGCCCATAATTCTTCCCGGCTGATATAATTATCAAGCAAGGCTTTGCTATCGTCATAGTCCTTCCCATGCTTATCCAGGTTATTACCCACTTCGGTGATCCTGTCGCGGGTATCCATCATGATCTTGCGGGGAGATAACAGCTTGCCGGTAATATTGGCCGGGCAAACACTGGTACACCGGCCGCACTCGGTACAGGTATAGGCATCCATCAGGTTTTTCCAGCTGAGATCGGTTACATCTTTAGCCCCGAAACGACCGGGAGTTGTAGCCTCGGGTACAAATGCCGGGTCCATTATCGCTTTTACCTCGTTGGTTACCGATGCCATATTGGTAAACTTTCCTTTTTCATCCAGGTTAGAATAGTAAGTGTTCGGAAAAGCCAGCAGGATATGAAAATGTTTGGAATAAGGCAGGTAGTTTAAAAATGCCAGGATCCCGGTGATATGGAACCACCAGCATCCGCGCTCGGTCATTTCCAATACGGCTGCATGGCCGGGTAACAGCGGGGCTATAAAACTGCTTACCGGGAAACTGCCCGCTTTGAGGTAATGCCCCACGTGAAGCGCCTGCAATTTGTAATCGGCAGCATTCATGGTTAAAAAGGCGGTCATGAGCAATATTTCGATAACCAGGATATAGTTGGCATCCGATTTGGGCCATTGGGTCATCTCCTTACCGCTGAAACGCTTTAAGTGCACGATATTTCTCCTGGCCAGGAAAACCACACAGGCAATGAGTACCAGTACCGCCAGCACCTCAAAGCCGCCGATCAGGAATCCATATAAACTTCCCAGGGGTTTTGAAAATATCCTGTGCGAGCCAAACAAGCCGTCCACCATGATCTCCAGCACCTCGATGTTGATGAGCACGAAGCCTGCATAAATAAAAATATGCATTACCGCTGCCAAAGGGCGTTTCACCATTTTGCTTTGGCCCAAGGCTACCCTGGCCATCGTTTTCCAGCGCAGGCCAGGCTGATCACTGCGACCGGTATCGCGGCCCAACAGGATATTGCGCCGTATTTTACCCGCGTTTTTGGAGAACAGGTAAACAGCGGCGACAAATAGGACGAGAAATATTAGCTGTGCAATCATTATTAATAATTTTATCGGCCGGTTAACTGCTTTTGGGGTGCCTGGTTAATTGTTCAATGCCATCCCACATATCATTGCTTACCATCTCAAGGCCGTTAAACTGACCGGCTCCCTGCAGCCATTCGCCGCCATCAATGGTAATTACATCGCCGTTAATGTAACCAGCGAAATCTGAGATCAAATAAGCGGCAAGGTTTGCAATTTCCTGGTGCTTACCCACTCTTTTAAGCGGTACCCTGTTTTTAAAATCAAATTTTTCGGCCATTTCACCGGGTAACAAGCGTTCCCATGCACCTTTGGTAGGGAAGGGACCCGGCGCAATAGCATTGGTACGTATCTGGTGCCTTCCCCATTCCGCAGCTAACGACCGGGTCATGGCCAGTACACCACCCTTTGCACAGGCAGATGGCACTACATAAGCAGAACCTGTAAAGGCATAGGTGGTAATAATGTTCAGGATATTTCCTGCCATTTTTTCTTTAATCCAATACTTACCCAGGGCCAGCGAACAATTGACAGAACCCTTAAGCACAATATCAATGATGGTTGAAAATGCATTAGCAGAGAGCCGTTCTGTTGGGGATATGAAGTTACCTGCAGCATTGTTTACTAAGGCGTTAACACTTCCAAAGCTTTCAATCGTTTTGTTTAGCATGCTTTCAACTTCATCGTAGTTACGCACGTCGCAGGCCAAGGCCAATACCTTGCCCCCCGTTTCGACCTCCATTTCATGAGCTGTTTGTTGCAATACATCAAGCTTACGGCTGGTAATTACCAAATTGGCCCCTAACTTTAAAAAGTAGGTGCCCATGGCTTTACCAAGCCCCGTACCGCCACCTGTTATGATGATGGTTTTATTTTTAAATGCATTGGCCTTGAGCATTCCGTTATCCTCATCGGTCTGGTTCAAAGGATCATTCTTATCAGGAGCTTGCATATAATTTATTTGCTTTTTACAGGGTTCATTAGTTTGTCGATTATTTTTTTCAATGTTGCGCGCGTTTCTGGTGCCCACCATTGCTGCAGCATCCTGCTTAAAGCGGCGCTATTGTCGCCCTGTAGTTTTTCAGAAAGTTCCTTGCGGAAATTCATTTTACTTTGGCTCCAGGTAGCGGGATTCAATTTCATATATGCCCGCACTTTTTTTTCCGCCGAAGCCAATACATCCTCAGCCGCGCATACTTCATCAATTAATCCCTCTTTAACCGCATCGTCAACGGTTAGTAATTTACCCTCCAACAAGTACTGATAAGCCTTGCGGCTACCTAACCAGAATGCGTAGAGGTGAAATACTGTATCGGGTACAATGATGCCTACCGGGATTTCATTTAAACCAATAATGTATTGGCCGCTTGCCATAACCCGGTAATCGCTACATAAGGCTATAATGCAACCGCCTGCAGGGCTATGCCCTGTTATTGCCGTTATAAATGGCTTTTTAAAGTTTACCAGAACTTTCTGCATCAGCATAAAACTGGTCCAAAAGTCTTTGCTCTCTTCTTCGTTATAATTGTAAACTTCCATCAGGTCGATCCCGGCAGAAAAAAAGCCCTCTTTGCCTGTAATAATTAGTCCGCCTATGTTATCGTCAGCTTCAAGATCCTTTACTGCAGTGATCAGTTCTGTGATCATTTCTGCATTTATCGGGTTGGAGCGGCCCCTGTTTAAAGTGATGATTGCAAGTTTATCCCGGATGATTAACTGAAATGTATTCATTTACACGGATTATGAGAATGTAAGAGCAAAAATTAATGTGAAAGCGTTGGATTACCAATCTCGCTGGTATACATTTTTTCTATTTCTTCGTTATATTTTTCTAAAATAGTGCGGCGCTTCATTTTGCCAGTAGGGGTTAGTTCTCCGCCATCAATAGTCCATTCGTGCTGAAGCAAAGTGAATTTTTTAACCTGTTCAACATGGTTAAACTCTGTATTTAATGAATCAATAATTGATTGAAATAGTGCGGTTACAGCTGCATTATTTACAATTTCGGTGTTTGAAGACAGGTTGAGCTTGTGTTGAGTACACCATAATTTAAGATTAGGATAGGAGGGTACTATTAAGGCAGTTGTAAATTTCCTATCGGCACCAATAACCATCATTTGCTCAATAAAAGGACTCTCTTTCATCCGGTTTTCAATGGGGCCAGGTGCAACATATTTGCCGCCTGATGTTTTAAAGATCTCTTTCTTCCTGTCGGTAATTTTCAGGAAACCATCTTTATCCAGTACGCCAATATCCCCGGTATGGAACCAGCCGTCTTCCACCACTTCGGCGGTGAGTTCGGGGTTTTTGTAATAACCAGCCATTATACCTGGTCCTTTGGCTAATATTTCGCCATCGTCGGCAATTGTAACCTGCACATCTTTTATTAATTGCCCAACTGTGCCGAATTTCCTGAAATGAGGATCATACTTGTTAACAGAAATTACAGGCGAAGTTTCAGTAAGGCCATAGCCTTCCAAAATAACCATTTTAGCGGCAGTGAATATCCGCTCCATCCTAACCGGGCATGCCGAGCTGCCCACAACTATTGCTTTTATATTACCGCCAATAGCTTTACGCCATTTACTGTAAACAAGCTTATCTGCAATAGCTAATTGCAGATTATACCATGGACTTTTGCCTGTAAGCTCAAACTGTTCGGCAACTTCAATTGACCATAAAAATATTTTTCTTTTTATACCTGTAAGCTTTTGCCCTTCAATAATGATCTTCTCAAATACTTTTTCCAGCAGGCGGGGTACGGCTGTAAAAATATATGGCTTTACTTCCCTCATATTAATACCTATAGTATCCATACTTTCGGCGTAATAAATAGAGAAGCCGTAAAAGAAATAGATATAGGTACACATTTTCTCGAAAATATGGTTAAGCGGTAAAAAGCTTAAAGCGCGTTTATTTTCTAAAGGGATTTGATTCAGCACGTCGGCCGAGCCGATAACATTACTTACAATGTTTTTGTGGGTAAGCATTACCCCTTTGGGCCGGCCGGTGGTGCCTGATGTAAAAATGATGGTAGCTACGTCATCTTCCTTAATGCCGGCGCTTATTGCATTTACCTTATCTCTGTCAATATCAGCAATGGGTTTAAGGAGTTGTTTCCAATTGTTGCAGCTTTCTAAATCATTAAAAGAAAAAATAGATTTTAAAGAAGGAACATGGTCAATTATTGCATTTACCTTGCCGCAAAGGTCGGCATCACTTACAAAAATGCATTTAACCTCTGCTTCAATTAAAATCTGCTCCATTTCCTTTAAGCTGCTATTAGGATAAAGAGGAACCAATATGGCACCGATTAATTGAACCGCGAGATCAACTATCAGCCATTCGGGCCTGCCATTGCTGATCAGACCAACTTTATTCCGGCCAATAGTAGTACCATCACCGGCCGATATGCCCATTTCCAGCAGCGCTATAGCTAACTGGTAAGTTTTTTCATGCACTTCGGCTGTGCTGTATGATACCCATTCACCGTTTACTTTGGCATTTAACAGGTCGGCTTTAGGGCTTTGAGCCTGGATGCCCATACAATCAAATAATCTGGCTACATTCTTCATATACCCTGTTTTAAAATATTAAATGAGGCTTTGTTAGAAGCAATATTTATTTTGCTCAATCAGTTTTGCAGCAACTCTTCTGCGCGCTGCAGTGGTGTTAATATCTTCTGTTTTGGTAAAGCGTTTTAACCCCGTCATCATCATCCTGCGATCGTCGCCTTCTGCAAATGCATTAAGTGCTTCCTTACCGGCTTTAAATATTTTATCCGCGGCATCCCTGATATAAACCTGCATTATATCAATCTGATCTTTAACGGCGTCTTCGCCACGCTGACCGGCTAATTTTTCTACTCTTAGCTGGACAGATTCGCTTGCATACGTCTCAATAACCATATCGGCAAGGTTCATCAAAACTTCCTGCTCTTTTGCCAGGTTGGTCATCAGTTTTTGAACTGCCGCACCCGCTACCAATAAAATAGCTTTTTTAAAGTTTGATACGTACTTTTTCTCTTTGGCGAAAAGGTCTTCTTCAATACTGTTAAAATCAGGAATGCTCATTAACTCGGCTATTACATTCTGCGCAGGGCCCATCAGGTCGATTTCGCCTTTCATGGCACGCTTCAGGATCATATCCACGGTTAATATGCGGTTGATTTCGTTAGTGCCCTCAAAGATCCGGTTGATGCGGCTATCGCGATATGCCCTGTCCATCGGTCCTTCGGCGCTATAGCCCATGCCACCATAGATCTGTACCCCTTCATCTACTATATAATCCAGCGCTTCTGATGCATGCACCTTTATAATAGCAGCTTCTATGGCAAACAGCTCGATGCCTTTAAGTCGGGCTTTAGATGCATCCATGCCATGTTCAAGTAAGTTATGTGTGGCATCTTCAATGTTTTGGCTTGCCCGGTACATAGCAGATTCGGCCGCGTAAGCACGGATAACCTGCTCACCTAATTTATAGCGGATGGCACCATATTTCGCAATGGCATGGCCAAATTGTTCGCGCTCATTTGCATACTTCACCGAATTTGTAATTACGGATTTTGCTGCCCCTAATGCTGCCCCTCCTAATTTTATACGGCCCAGGTTGAGGATATTTACGGCTATTTTGAAACCGTTACCCCGTTCCGATAGCAGGTTTTCAACCGGTACCTTACAATCATTAAAAAATACCTGGCGGGTTGAGCTACCTTTAATACCCATTTTGTGCTCTTCGGGGTTAAGCGACAAGCCCTCAAAACCTTTTTCAACAATAAATGCGCTAAGGTTTTCGTCGTTATCAATTTTAGCAAAAACGGTGAACACATCGGCAAAGCCTGCATTGGTGATCCACATTTTTTGCCCGTTGATCAGGTAATGCTTGCCATCGGCAGATAGTGTAGCGCGCGTTTTGCCCGAATTGGCATCAGAACCTGCACCCGGTTCGGTAAGGCAATAGGCGCCTTTCCATTCACCAGTGGCCAGTTTTGGGACGTATTTATTTTTTTGCTCAGTATTACCATAATAAAGTATTGGCAATGTGCCAATGCCCGTATGGGCCATTGCTGCAACGGAGAATGACGCACCAGGACCTGTTTTTTCGCTGATGAGCATAGCCGTAGTAAAATCTTTACCAAAGCCGCCATATTCCTCAGGGACGGAAACACCCAGGATCCCCAGCTCACCGGCCTCATTAATTAAGCGCACCATCAACCCTTCTTCCTGTGTGTCGATACGATCCAGCAGCGGAACAACTTTTTGCTCTACAAAGTCCTGGCAGGTTTGTGCTATCATCAACTGCTCCTCATCCCAGTTTTCAGGAATAAACACATCCCCGGCAATTGTTTCCTTTACCAGGAATTCACCACCTTTTAAATGCTTGTTTTCTGCTAATGTGCTCATAATCGTATGTTTAAAATGTTTTTATCTTAGTTTAATAGTTCAAATATTCCTGCCGCGCCTTGCCCTGTACCAACGCACATGGTAACCATGCCATATTTATTATCTCTTTGTTTCAATTCATCAAAAAGCTGTACCGAAAGTTTGGCACCGCTGCAGCCCAACGGGTGACCTAATGCTATGGCGCCGCCATTAACATTCACGATATCGGGATTTAAGCCCAGGCCCTTTACTACAGCCAGCGATTGCGATGCAAAGGCTTCGTTCAGTTCAAAAAGGTCTATCTCATCTTGTTTTATGCCTGCTTTTTTTAATACTTCGGGAATAGCATACAAGGGGCCAATTCCCATAATGCGCGGCGGAACACCAACAACAGCATAGTTTACCAAACGCGCAATAGGGGTTAGGTTGTTTGCTTTCATAAAACGCTCACTTACTACCATTACGAAGGCGGCGCCATCGCTGGTTTGTGATGAATTACCTGCAGTTACCAGCCCCCTGGCATCAAATACGGGTTTAAGTTTAGCTAATGCTTCCAGGGAAGTATCGGCACGCGGACCTTCATCTGTATCTATCGTAAATGACCTTGTTTTTCTTTTTCCGCGTTCATCAACATAATTTTCGGATACATTAACCGGAACAATCTGATTCTTGAATTTTCCTCCTGCAATAGCACTTAGGGCTTTTTGATGGGATTGATAGGCAAACTGGTCCTGCTCATCGCGATTAATATTATATTCTTTGGCAACAGCTTCAGCGGTTAATCCCATGCCCCAGTAATAATCGGGATGTGCAATGGCAACATCTGCATTGGGTACAATGCGCCATCCGCCCATAGGTAACAGGCTCATGCTCTCTACCCCGCCGGCTATAATACAATCGGCTATACCGCTGTGTATTTTTGCCGATGCGATAGCAATAGTTTCCAACCCGGAAGCGCAGTACCGGTTCACCGTCATGCCGGGAACTTTATCAGTATTCAGCGCCATAAGGGAGATCAGGCGGCCTACGTTTAAACCTTGCTCAGCTTCGGGCGTAGCGTTGCCAACTATCACATCTTCAATCTGGTCTTTATCTACATTGGGTACAGATGCCACCAGTTGCTTAATTACTTCGGCAGCAAGGGTGTCCGGTCGGGTAAACCTAAAACCGCCACGGGTTGCTTTTCCAACGGCACTGCGGTAAGCTGCTACTATATATGCGTTCATCTTGTTGTCTTTTAAATTAGTTTCTTAATGTTTTTCCGCCGGTTAAAATGGATTGTATGCGTTCTAATGTTTTGCGTTCGGTACACAGCGATACAAATGCCTCGCGTTCCAGGTTCAATAAATACTCTTCGCTTACCAATGTAGGTTGCGACAGATCTGCACCGGCAAGTACATAGGCCAGCTTTTGTGATATTTTTACATCATGCTCACTAATGTAATTACCACTAAACATGGTGTTGGCACCTATGTAGGCCAAACCAAGCGCCTGTTTGCCCAAAACCCTGATATCTTTACGCGGAACCGGTTGCACATAACCTTCATTAGCCATTAACAGGCACTGTTTTTTTGCTTCGGATAAAAGCCTGTTGCGGGATACGACTACCATATCCCTGCCTTTTTTAAGATAACCCAGCTCAAAAGCTTCCTGTGCCGAGGTAGATACCTTTGCCTGGCCAATGGTAAGGAACCTGTCGCGGAAATTATTTAGTTCGATGTCGCCATCCTGTAATTCATCGCTTAAACGCAGGGCAAACTCTTTGGTACCGCCGCCGCCGGGGATAAGCCCAACGCCAAATTCAACCAAACCCATATAAAGCTCGGCATGTGCTACTACCTTATCGGCGTGTAAACACAGCTCGCAGCTGCCACCAAGTGCCATTTGGTGTGGTGCTGCAACAACCGGGATGGATGAATACCTAATCCGCATCATAGTGTTTTGAAATGCTTTGATCACCATATTCAGCTCGTCAAATTCCTGCTCAACGGCCATCATAAATATCATCCCAACATTGGCGCCGGCGCTGAAATTTGCTCCTTCGTTGGAGATAACCAATCCTTTATAGCTTTGCTCGGCAAGGGTGATGGCTTTGTTAATGCCTTCTATCACCTCTCCGCCAATGGTATTCATTTTGGTATGGAATTCCAGGTTAATAATGCCGTCACCAAGATCAGTAATGGTAGTGCCGCTGTTTTTCCAGATCGTATTTGCCGCGCGGATATTGTCCAGCAGGATAAAATCTTCGGTACCCGGAATCACCTGGTATGATTTGGATTTGATGTCATAATATAAGCGCTTGCCATCCTGTATTTTGTAGAAACTTTTTGTACCGCTTTGCAGCATATCGTAAACCCATTGTGCGGGTTTGTTGCCTTCTGCCTCCATGGCTTTAACGGTGGTTTCAACTCCCAATGCATCCCATTTTTCAAAAGGCCCCATTTCCCAGCCAAAACCGGCGTTCATGGCAGCGTCTATTTTATATAGCTCATCAGAAATTTCGGGAATGCGGTTGCTGGAATAAGCAAAAAGCTGATGAAATATGGCGCGGTAAAAATCACCGGCTTTGTCTTTAGCCGTAAACAGGATCTTCATCCGGTCTTTTAAATTATCAACCGTTTTGGTTGTTTCAAGCGACGGAAATTTTACTTTTTTAGAAGGTTCATATTCCAGGGTTTTTAAGTTGAGTGTATAAAACTGGTTGGCGCCATCCACTTTTTCTTTTTTATAAAAACCTTGTCCGCTTTTGCTGCCCAGCCAATTGTTTGCTACCATTTTGGTTACAAACCCGGGGATTTGGAACAAGTCTTTAGCTTCATCATTGGGTACACCCTGGCTTAAACCGTTTGCCACATGCACCATTGTATCAAGGCCTACCACATCACTGGTACGGAAGGTGGCCGATTTAGGATGGCCTATTACCGGCCCGGTAAGTTTATCAACTTCCTCAATCGTGATCCCGGTTTTATCTGCATAATGCAGTATGCTCATGATACTGAAGACCCCAATACGGTTACCAATAAAGGCGGGGGTATCTTTTGCCAATACGGTTGTTTTACCTAAATATTTTTCGCCGTAATGCAGTAAAAAATCAATAACTTCTGGTAGGGTGTCAGTTGTTGGGATAACCTCCAACAGTTTTAAATACCGGGGCGGGTTAAAGAAGTGGCTGCCGCAAAAATGTTTTTTAAAATCTTCGCTTCGTCCTTCGGCCATTAAATGAATAGGGATGCCGGATGTGTTAGATGTTATCAGCGTACCGGGTTTACGGTATTTCTCTACATTTTCAAATACCTTTTGCTTAATATCAAGCCGCTCCACAACCACTTCTATTACCCAGTCGCAACCGGCAATTTTGGACATATCGTCGTCAAAATTTCCGGTTGTAATATTTTTAGCCGACGCTTTTGAATAAACAGGAGAGGGGTTTGATTTTAATGCTGCAGTAAGCGCATCATTCACCAGCTTGTTTCTTGATTTAGCGTCGGCATCTTTTGGTACAATATCCAATAGCAGCACTTCCAGGCCTATGTTTGCGAAATGGCAGGCTATGCGGCTACCCATTACACCCGAACCCAGTACGGCTACTTTTTTTATAATTCGTTTAACACTCATTTATGCTTGTATTTAAAATGTAGATAGGTGTTTTATATTACTTTATTCTGCTTTTTCCCAGGTTGTAGTACGCCCGAAGAGTGAAATTCCGATATAGCCCCTTATATCAAGGGTTTGGCCTTTATAGGTTATTTTGCAGCTATACGTTTTTCCATTGTTTGGGTCGTAAATTGTACCGTTGGTATATTTGTTATCGCCATCTTTTTCAAAACCGGCTAATACTGGCAGACCAAGCCGTGGCCTGGTACGTAATTTTTCATCGCTGTTTAGCTCATCAACTTTAGGTTTGCCATTTTTTAAGGGCTCTTTAAGCCAAACAACCTTGCCATAAAATTTGCCGTCCTTTTCTTTGGTTATCTGTATTTTGGCAGTTTTAACATCATTATACCATAAGCCCTCTATTTTGTCTTTTTCGCTCTGTGCTTTAGTAACAAAACCCGCGGATACCATGAGCATCATTAATACTAACCTGGTGAGATTTTTTTTACAGACTGACATTGTTTTTAGGGTTATGGACATGCAATTAAATTGATCTAAAAAGCACCGCATCAAATTCTCTGCGTATTAAGGCAGTAATCAAATGCATCTTAAAAGGAAAAACTTAGCCGCCTGAACGGTGAATAATTTATAATTGGTTTATATTAACAAATATCCTATTTAGTAAGGGATTATAAAGGGTTATATGGCGGAAACATTTGTCAAAATTTCGGTTATTTCTATTATAGTTTATTGAGGGCCTTTCAGCTGCTCAATAATATTGATGTAACCGGTCATCGCTGCCTCCGGCGACATTCCTGTTAAACTTTTCCATGCCTCATATTTGGCCTTGTTTACAAAATCAAACATGCCGGGCGCCGGTGTATTGGGGTCTATGTCTCCGTCTGTTGCCTGGTTGTACAAACTGTATAATTTAAGCAGCGTATCATTATCTGGGCGTTTGGTTAGTTCTTTACCTCCTTTAACGGCCATTTCAAAGTTTTTGTTCAAACTCATTTTATAATTTTATGGTTAGGGGCGATGATTGGCTATTGTTTAGATTTCGGAAAATCTTCAACATAGTCGCTGCTACGTGGCGAATCCAAAAACAAGCTACTCAACTCAACGGGTAATACGGTTAATCTTCGTTTTTCCAGGTCAATCCATGCGCCGTCTGTGATAATCGTGGCGGCTTTTATACCATCGCTACGATACAACTCGTGTTTGATGGTCCAGCGCGATCCATCTGCTCTTGAGCGGGTAATTTCACAGCTTACTGTAACGTAATCGCCAAGCGCTATTTCGCGTAAATAAAAAAGCTCTTCCCTGAAAAGCACAGGGCCTACCTTGTAGCCAAAAAGCTTTACGGGATTTAAGCCTACTTTTTCGAGCATGTTTAACCTGGCCTGCGCGGCAAGATCGGCATAGGCCGAATGTCTCATGTGCTGGTTAGCGTCTATTTGTGACCAAAGTACCTGGCCTTCATAAAAAACGTGCATACTATTATTAATGATGTTGTTCTTTAAACTTTTTTACCGATGCTGCCAGCTTTGGCAAAATCGTGAGGGCATCGCCTACAACGCCATAGTTGGCAGCTTTAAAAAATGGCGCCTCGGGATCTGAATTAATTACAACAATGGTTTTTGAGCCATTAACTCCTGCCAGGTGCTGTATTGCACCTGATATGCCTACGGCTATATAAAGATCGGGGCGGATTGAACCGCCTGTTTGACCCACATGCTCATGATGGGGGCGCCAATGTGCATCGGCTACAGGACGTGAACATGCCGTTGCAGCACCAAGTTCTTTGGCAAGATTTTCTATCAGTCCCCAGTTTTCGGGGCCCTTCATGCCACGACCGCCAGAAACTACAAGGGTAGCATCACCAAGGGGGATTTCCCCGGTGACCTTATTTACAGCGGTTATTTTTATTCCAAAATCCTTTTCGCTAAAATGTAGATCCAGTTTTTCAACCGTTGCTTTACCGGCTGTTTTATTTAACGGGAAGGTATTGGGCATCAGCATAATTACTTTTATATCGCTCGCTATATTAACCCAGGCAAATGCCTTGCCCGAGAAGACAGATTTTTTTATCGCGAAACCTTTGCGCTGATCAGGATAGGAGAGTGCCCCTGCCACCATACCGGCTTTTAATTGTGCGGCTACCCTGGGAGCAACCGCCCGGCCGTTAATATCGTAAAGAGCTACAATGATCCTACTATCTTCGGCCTGTGCAACTTTTACCATAGCGGTGGCATAAGCCCTTGCATGAAGTTCATCAAGGCGACTATCGGCAATATGGATTACTTTACCGGCCCCATAGTTGCCTAAAGCTTCCATTTCCGCATCGGCAATGGTCCCTAAAACAACAGCGGTTACAGTAGTGCCTGTTTGCTGCGCTATTTGGGCGGCATACTGCACGGCTTCAAAACTTTTCTTTTTTATATTTCCCTCGGTATGTTCTACCAATACAATTACAGACATATGGGTTTAATTTAGTTAGATGTTATGCCAATAGTTAATATTTAAATGGCTTTGGCTTCGGTATGGAGCAATGCTACCAGTTCGTCCATATCATCGGCGCTTACTAATTTTACACCTGCTTTGGCGGGCGGTAATTCATAAGATAGTATCGCGGTTAAAGGGGATACAGAAGCGGGCACAACAACCTTTAAAGGGCGTGTGCGTGCGGCCATTACGCCCCGCATATTGGGGATCCGTGCTTCAGCCACTCCTTTCTGGCATGAAATTACAAGAGGGAGGTTACAGCTATCGGTTTCTTCCCCGCCTTCAATTTCACGGTTTACAATAGCAACACTACCTTCAATTTTTATACTTGTTGCAAAACCGATATACTCCATGTCGAGCAGTTCGGCAAGCATAACACCTGTAGTGCCATTGTTATAATCTATTGATTCCTTGCCGCACAATACCAGGTCGTACCCAACACTTTTAGCATAATCAGTAATATATACAGCGGTTTGGTACGGGTCATTACTTTCGGCGTCAATCCTTATGGCTTCATCGCCTCCTAATGCAAGCGCCTTGCGCATTACCGGTTCTACATCGGCCTTGCCAACGGTTATCAGATGGACTTCGGCAGCAAGGCCACTTTCTTTTAACTCTATAGCGCGGATGAGTGCATACCATTCATCATAAGGGTTAAGTATATAGGTAGTGCCCTGGCCGTCAATGGCGGTATCATTATCTTTTAATATTATTTTGGTTGTGGTATCCGGCGCCTGGCTAATGCACACTAATATTTTCATAGCGTCTGTAAGTTTTTATACTGGTAAATAATTACAGGCCATTAAGGCCCCATAATGTTTTGATAGCAAGTGCTACCTGGTTTAATAATCGGGGGTAAAATTAAAGGCGATGCCCGCTGCCGAAAAGGGCGGCAATGCGGAGATATTAGTCAAAAAGTCGGAAAGAAAAATAGTGGCTATAGCGTAGCCTTAATTAGCGTGGAATAGCCATCCGGTAATCTGAAGGCGATAAACCCGTTTGCTTTTTGAAATATTTACCAAAAGATGATTGGTCTGGAAAATGAATGGCATAAGCTATATTAGCTACGCTGATCTCCTGGTTCCTTAATAAAACTTTTGCTTCAAGAATTACAGCATCATCTATCCATTCACCTGCAGTTCTGCCGGTTACATCTTTTATGGTTTCTGTAAGATGTTTTGATGATACAAACAGGGCATCGGCGTAATATTGTACGTTGCGGTGTTCTTTATAGTGATGAAAAACCAGGTCCTGGAAAAGTACATTCAATTCCTGCTTGCGGTTTAGTTTTCCTTTAACTATTACATGCTGCTTTTCATAAATAGAGCCTACTTCATATAATAGTGTGATGAGTATGCTCCTGGCGATCTCCATTCGGTAAGGGTGGTCCTGCCTGTCGAGCTTTTGTTGTAACAGTACATAAATTTCGAGCAGCATTTTAGCATCCTGATGCTCGGGATATATTACGGGTAATGATGCACTTTTAAAATAGCTGAAAGATTCAAGGAAATGGCTGTTTACATTGTTTTCTGTAAGGAAGGCTTTTGAAAAAACAATAAACCTGCACAAAAAATCGGGGCTGCTTTGGTAAATTCTCAATACATGAAAAGGTGTAGCCAGCAGCATGGCATCGGGTTTGGCATCGTAAACCTGCAGGTTTACCTCTACCTGGGCGGTTCCGCGTGTACAGATGCCTATAATATAGCCATCGGAACGGTAAGGATATTCGCTTAAGCTTAATAATTGCTTTTCGTCTGTTACAAAAAACTCCGGGCCGATAAGTTTGTCTGCATACAGATCCGCAAACTTTGATAAACTGAGTTGTCCTATTTTCTTCATTTACAGCTTAAAAAGGTCTAAAAGTTCTACAACCGACTTTTTGACTAATATCTCCGCATTATAGCCCTTTTTTTCATTGTTTTACGCAGTAATTTTAATTTTTAATTAACAACAGGAGCAATCCCAACGCTGCCTGCAAATTATACCAATTAAATTATGAGAAAATTATTACTCTTCGCATTCGCGTTATTACCGGTATTTGCGTTTGCACAAGGGTTCCAGGTTAACCTGGAAGGCCAGAAACAGATTGCAATGGGGCACACTGGCACCGGTTTGGTGCAGGATGGAGCATCCGTATTTTTTAATCCCGGGGCTGTTGTTATGCTGCCCGGTAACTACATCCAGGCCGGATTAAGTCCGCTTGTATTTAAGTCAGTTTTCAACCCAAATGGTACATCGACCCAGTATCACACTGCCAACGAGATTGCCACCCCTTTTAGTTTTTACGCCGCGGTAGGCCCTAAATCGTCCTGGTGGAAACTGGGAATGGCTGTTTATACCCCTTTTGGCGGGCTCACCGACTGGGGACACGACTGGGCCGGGAAATATTCGCTGGAAAGTTTGAACCTTAAGGCAATCTATTTCCAACCTACCCTAAGTGTTAAAGTAGCTAAAAATTTGAGTATAGGCGCAGGTTTTGTGTACAACCGGGGTATTGTTGACTTAACCCAGGCTATCCCGATATCAAATCAAAACGGGCAGGACGGGCAGGCCCAATTAAAAGGAGCAGGCAATGGATATGGCTGGAACGCCGGTGTTTATTATAAACCATCTGAATGTTTTACTGTTGGTTTAACGTACCGCTCAAAAGTAAAAACCACCATTAATAATGGGGATGCCATTTTTACCGTACCCGCTTCCCTGAAAACCAGCTTTCCTCAGCCTAATACTTTTAGTGCTTCCATACCTTTACCGGCAACTACATCTCTTGGTTTCGGTATCTATCCTAACAAAAAGCTCATACTTGCTTTTGATGTTAACTACGTTAACTGGAGCGTTTATAAGCAACTGGCATTTAATTATACAACCAATACTGCTGCATTACAGGATACTTATTCTCCGCGTAACTACAAAAACGCGGTGTCGTTAAGGGCAGGCGGCCAGTATAAGGCCAATAATAAATTTGATATCCGCGCCGGCGGGGGGTATGCGAGCACTGCCGTTCGTGATGGTTATGTTACCCCCGAAGCACCTGATGCCAACCGTGTATTTTTAACAACAGGTTTGGGCTACCACGCCACCCGCCATATTGATATTGACTTTAGTTTTGAATATGAACACCTGATGTCGCGGACACAAACTAATATCCAGTCGCAATTATCAGGCACATTTAAAACCGATGTATACATCCCGGGCATTTCTCTTGCTTATCACTGGTAAATCCTAAACAACAAACAGATGAAGACTTTTAAACAATATAGCTACCGTTACCTTTTTATCCTCGGATTATTAGGCCTTGCAGCCTGCAAGCCCGAGATTAATACTTTTAAACCATCCAAAGGAAATGCTGATTTTTCACGATATATATCCATTGGTAATTCATTAACCGCGGGTTATGCCGATGGCGGATTATATCGTGAGGGGCAGTTAAACTCGTATCCGGGCATAATTGCCAAACAAATGTTAACTGTAGGTGGAGGGGCGTTTACCCAGCCACTTTTTACCGCCGACCAGGCAAACGGTTCTGGTTACGTAAAACTCAGCGGCTTTAATGCTGATGGAACGCCCATCACTACCGCTGTTACCACAAACCTTGCTGTAAGGGGCGTTTTGGCAGTACCTGGTTTTGGCGATGTTACTTTATATACCAAATATGCCGGCGAACTCAATAATTACGGCGTATCGGGCATAAAATTACTACATATAGCCTATGCTCCATATGGTAATCTTAATGGTTTTTTTGAGCGCCTGTTACCCGGGAACGCACCAACCAATAGTACAACCTATCTTGATTTTGTTACCGCGAAACCTTTTACCTTTTTCTCCAACTGGCTTGGTTATAATGATGCGCTGCTATATGCTACTTCTGGCGGCGCCGGTGATGTACTGACAGATAAAAGCACCTTTGCGCAGTTATATAATGTGCTTATCAACAAGCTTACTGCAAGCGGTGCAAAAGGCGTAGTAGCAACCATACCTGATGTTACATCGGTGCCTTATTTTACTACCAAAACTGTAAATGCAATTTTGGCCGGGGTTAAAAAGGTTAATCCTGCTGTTACTGCGATTTATGTTAATGCCCTTGTTTCGGGCACTACCTATGCACCAAGGGCGGCTACAGCATCCGATCTTATTATACTCTCTTTTCCAACAAGTATGATAGGGCAAACCGTATCGACACCATACGGAAACCTGCCGTATGGCCTGACTCCATATACCCCCATTGATAATAAATATGTGCTCGATCAAAATGAAGCCGCGATGACCCTTGATTATGTGAACTCCTATAACGCAACCATTAAATCAGTTGCTGCGGCCAAAGGCCTGGCTGTTTTTGACGCTTTTGCCTTCCTGAATAACATAAAACAATCCGGTTTACTTATTAATGGGATAAGTTTAAGTTCAAACTATATTAGTGGAGGTATTTTTTCGCTGGATGGGGTACATTTAACGCCAAGAGGCTATGCTGTTGTGGCTAACCAATTTATCAGCGCTATTAATAAACAATACAATGCCAATATTTCCCAAACCGATGTGTCATCATATAGCGCAGTAAAGTTTCCCTGAGGGTAATTATCAAACGATATGTTAAAGCCATCATTACTAACCAAAGTTTAGTAATGATGGCTTTATAGTTTAAAAAGACACTTAAAACTAATTAAAACAGAGGCCGGCTGCTGTTTTAATTAGTTTTTTTGCATCGTGATCAGCTGTATTGCTTCTTCCCGTGTTTTGTTCTCTATTGCCATCACGAATTCTACAGGGCCTCCGCCCTTACCGCAGCCAAAACACTGGAAAATATTTTTCTCAGGAGAAACCATCAGTGAGGTTGCCAGGTCCTTATGGAAAGGACAGCGCCCTTTTAGGTTTTTGCGGCTTTCCTGGAGTAGTATATACTTGGAAATAATTTGAACAAGGTCTGCCTGGACTGGTAAAATAGAATGATCTGAAGACATAAATTAATAAGTAGTATCCCTGGAAAACAGGAAGCGAAATTACCTTTTATTGCTGGCAGCAGAGTGGATTTTTTGAAAAAAAAATACCAGGTGTTTACATCGTGGTTTCTATAATCAAAATAAAAGCCCCCTAAGCGCTCGCCGCCGGGGACTTTAAACCTAAACCTTATCACAATGGTAAGCAGAGAGCTTACCTATAGATTTTGTAAGTATATAGAATCAAATTGTAAAAATCAATAGGCATCAAAACATTGATTGTTTTTGTGTGTGCGAACGCCACTTTAGTGATTGGGTATAATGAGGTGGCAAATGGTAGCAACACTATTGATTATAGGTGTTTGCGGTGTAAAACAAGCTGATTTGCAGCGGTGTAATAACTACATTTATTAAAATCGTACCCTAATTAGTGTTTTACTTATCTTTACGCGAACGAAAATGTATTTTTGTAACAATTGCGTGACGGTTATAGCCCGGTTTAGTGTCAGCATGATAGGTAACAAGTGTTTTTTGAGATGGATGATACCGCCAGAGAATTTTTTTGAAACCTGAACAAGAACAAATAATACAGGGAGTTTTTTTAATGAATTTTCACTAAACATAACGCAGGGGCAAGCGTGGTACTTATGGTTTATTATGTTTAATTATTTCTGGTTGGCAGGATACTATTCCCGGCTATTTAAGTAGATTTATATGATAAACGCCTAAAATTATAATATGGTAAAGTTATTTGTTGTGGGCATCCCACGAAACATGCAGGAAATCGCACTGCTGGAGTTATTTATGACCGAAGGTCAGGTAGAAATGGTGAAAATTGTCACAGATATAGATACAGGTGAAAGCAAAGGCTATGGTTTTGTACATATGACCGATCAGGCAAGTGCGGATAGGGCAATAGCTGCTTTTGATGGGATGGAGATAGAAAACAGGCAGATTAATGTAAGGATAGCTGATGATAAAAGGGCAGCCGCGAATAAGCCGGCCCCGTTTGCCCCTAAACCCAGTTTCGAATCGCCCGGTTATCAGAAAGTTGAAAAGCCGGACGGTTCAGTAAAGAAAAAACGCCCGAGACGGGCATGATAAATACCTTAACCTTTAAGCAAGCTAAATCTCAGATAAAACGCTTCGTGAAGATCAATCAGCAAAAACAATAACTTTTATCTTAGCCTGTAACTGAATTACTATATTGCATCAGCCAATGATAATGGCAATTGATCATGATATGGTTTAAAATTCTCCCGAAATTTATCAGCCAATCTCCCCGCAATAAAATCATAGTCCTGTTTATTGGCCCAGGTATCCCTTGGATTTAAGATGGCCGTAGGAACGCCGGGGCAGCTTTCAGGAATAAAAACCCCGAAAACCTGGTGGGCGCGGTACGGCACCATCTCTAACTGACCGCTGAGCGCTGCAGAAATCATGGCCCTGGTATATGCTAAGTTAATCCGGCTACCGGTTCCATATGATCCGCCCGACCAGCCGGTGTTTATCATCCATACCCTGGTTTGGTGTTTTTCGAGTTTTTCCTGTAGAAAGGTGGCGTAAAAGTTGGGGTGCAGTGGTAAAAATGGCGCCCCAAAACATGCACTAAAAGTAACTTGTGGTTCAATTACGCCTTCTTCTGTCCCGGCAACTTTAGCAGTATAACCGCTGATGAAATAGTACATAGCCTGTTCATGACTTAGCCTGCTCAGGGGCGGGAATACGCCGTAGGCATCGCAGGTTAGAAAAAACAGGTTTTGGGGAATCCCGGATAGGGCCGGGGCCTTTGTATGTGGTATAAAGTGTAAGGGGTAACTCACCCGGGTATTTTCTGTGATCGCTTTACTTTCAAAATCAATGCGGTTAGTGCCACTGACAAAGCAGGTATTCTCCACCAGTGCTCCTGTGTGAATAGCCCGAAAGATCGCCGGTTCGCGCTCTTCAGAAAGGTTGATGACTTTTGCATAACAGCCACCCTCAAAGTTAAAAATGCCCTTATCATCCCAGCCATGTTCGTCATCACCTATCAGCCTGCGTGATGGGTCCGAACTCAGGGTTGTTTTACCCGTTCCACTTAAGCCGAAGAACAGGGCGGTGTCGCCTTGCGGCCCTTCATTGGCGCTGCAGTGCATGCTTAACACCCGGTGCTCAACCGGTAAGATGAAATTAAGCACGGTAAATACCCCCTTTTTTATCTCGCCGGTATAACCGGTACCTCCTATGAGGATGGTTTTGTGAGTAAAAGAGATAATGGTAAAATTACTTTGCCTGGTGCCATGCTTTGCAGGGTCGGCTTTAAAGCCTGGCGCATGGATAATGGTCCAATCGGGCTCAAAGTTTTCCAGCTCTTCAATAGCAGGAGCGATGAACATATTGGCTGCAAAGTGGTTTGATGAAGGATTTTCGTTGACTATACGTATGTTGATGCGGAATGCCGGGCTGGCGCAGGCATAAGCATCCCTTACCCATATTTCAGATTGCTGGTTTAGGTAAGCAATCAGGTCACGCCGGAGCATTAGAAAGGATGACACAGCTATCGGGTTGTTAAATTTATTCCAGTCGACGGTTTTTTTCGTCAGCGCATCTTTTACAATAAACTTATCTGCCGGGCTGCGGCCGGTAAATTCCCCGGTGCAGATTACCAGCGCTCCGGTATCGTTTAAAATACCTTCCTTCCTTTGCAGCGCTTGTTCTACCAATTTTACAGTTGGCAGCTGGTAATTTATCCTGGCTTTCAGTGATAGCTTTTGGGCAATATGTTTTACCATGATTATTTAAATTATTTTTGTGTTGCGAAGTTTATGCAGTGCCTGATTACGAATTTGCCTCACGCGTTCCCCGGTGAGCCCTAAATGCCTGGCAATGTCTGCAGATGTTGCTTCCTCATTCCCGGAAAGCCCAAAAGACAGGTCGATCACCGAGCGCTCCCGCTCATTTAGCCGGGACAGGAGCAACTTTATCTCCAATGAAGCGTCTTCTGCCACCAGGGCTCCATCGGTACAGTTATCCTTTTCAAACAGCTGCTCGTGAAGTGAATATTCGTCTTCATCTCCGAAAGGCGCATCCAGGGAACTGATCCATGCTGCTACAGATAAAGCGTCGTTAACCTTTTCCGGCGACGTAGCCAGGTGTTCGGCAATCTGCTCTGCCGAAGGTTTGCGCAAGGTTTCCTGTTCTACCGCGGCAATCGCTTTATTGATCTTCGAGATATCGTGGATCTTATTCATCGGCAACCTAATCATACGCGAATTTTCTGTGAGGGCCGCCAGGATACTCTGCCTTATCCACCATACCGCAAAAGAAATAAATTTGAATCCCCTTGTTTCATCAAACTTTTTGGCCGCTTTAATCAGCCCGAGGTTACCCTCGCTTATCAGGTCGCACAGCGGCATGCCCTGGCGCTGGTATTTCTTGGCTACAGAGACCACGAAACGCAGGTTGGTTTTAACCAGCCGGTCAAGCGCCGCCTGGTCGCCCTCTCTAATCCGCTTGGCCAGCGTTACTTCTTCCTCGGTGCTTACGGGGTTTAACCTGCTCAGTTCATGCAGGTAGGTTTCTACCGCGCGACTTTCCCGGTTAGTTATGGTCTGGGTTATCTGTAATTCTCTCATGCTTCATCTATGCGGGTAAAAACATAATTATCATCTTTGATCCATGTCTCCGCTGTTTCTGTCGACTTTTTTTTCTGCTCCAGGTTTTTCAGCATTTCCTTAACCATCATATCAAGATCATATTGCGGCCGCCAGTTCCAATCTGTGCGGGCGGGCAGGTCATTGATACTTGCAGGCCAGCTATTTGCAATGGCCTGGCGACTGTCGGGCAGGTAAGTTACCCCGAACTCAGGGATATGTTTTTGGATAGCTGCTGCCAAATCACAAGGGGAAAAGCTCAATGCAGAAAGGTTATAAGAGGTACGTATTTTAATTTGCCCGGCGGGCGCTTCCATCAGTTCCATTGTGGCACGTACAGCGTCTGCCATGTACATCATCGGCAGGCAGGTATCTTCCTGCAGGAAACAGGTATAATGCCCTTTTTCAATGGCCTGGTGAAACATATCTACCGCGTAATCTGTGGTGCCGCCACCCGGAGGGGATGTGGAGGAGATGAGGCCGGGATAGCGCAGACTGCGTACATCAAGGCCATATTTATCAAAATAATACCTGCACCAGTATTCGCCTGCCCGTTTGCTGATGCCATAAACTGTTTTTGGCTCTGTAAGGGCTTCCTGCGGGCAAAGGTGCCTTGGTGACCCGGGACCGAATACAGCAATGCTGCTCGGCCAGAATACTTTATCCAGCCGCTGGGAAATGGCCACCTTCAGCACATTCAGCAAACCATTCATGTTAAGTTCCCAGGCTGTATGGATGTGCTGTTCGCTGCTTGCCGAAAGCATGGCTGCCAGCAGGTATACCTGGGTGATGCTTTCTTCACGGACGAGTTGTGTTAATGCATCTATATTCAAAACATTCAGTTGCCGGTAAAGGCCTTCATTCGGGCTGCCGAAAAAGCGGTCGGCCGCAATGACATTGTTACTGCCGTGCCTCAATCTTAAGGCACTTGTCAGTTCGGTCCCGATCTGTCCGCAGGCACCGATCACCAGGATTTTTACAGGTCTCATTGGTTTAATAATAGTTATAATTGGTTGGTCGGGATGTTGAGCATCCTTAATAATGTAAAGGTTGGGTTATTTGGTTTCTGAAACTATAGGGTGATTTATATTTAGAAAAAAGAACTAAAAAAACGACTATTTGTGGCTGATAAGATTAAAAGAGCGCTGAATTTGCACCGGTTTTAAAAAAAACGGCTATAACCCTGTGTTTACTGTCAGAATAACAGGTTTATAATATTGCCTATTTTACACTTAGTATCCCTTGGCGGATATCGGTTATTTAGTGCTAAATGAAATATTTTGTGCTTAAATATTGTTTTTTAAGGATATAAGTGCTTATATTGGCTGAACCAATTAGTATCAATAAAAACGTAAACCATACACTAAGTCATATGCCGGTAGTTAAAACTTTAGGACAATTTATCATCGAAAAACAAGCCGATTTTGCATACGCCAAAGGGGAGCTTTCCAGGCTTTTGCGCGACATCGGGATCGCTGCCAAGATCGTCAACCGGGAGGTAAATAAAGCCGGCCTGATGGATATACTGGGGCAGGCGGGCAGCATGAATATCCAGGGAGAAAGCCAGCAGAAACTGGATGTTTTTTCTAATGAACAATTCATATCTGCGTTGTCAAGCGGTGGCGAATGCTGTATCGTAGCATCAGAAGAAAACGAGGATATCATCCGGATAGATACCGAGGTGGCAAACAACGCCAAATATATCGTAGCTATCGACCCATTGGACGGTTCGTCCAATATTGATGTGAATGTGCCCATTGGTACCATCTTTTCAATTTACCGAAGATTATCCCTGGAAGAACCGGCCACCCTGGCCGATGTACTGCAACCAGGTACGGCACAGGTAGCGGCCGGGTATATAATTTACGGCTCATCTACCATGCTGGTTTATACCACGGGGAAAGGCGTAAACGGGTTTACGCTCGATCCATCCATCGGTGAGTTTTGTTTATCGCACCCGGATATGCGGATTCCTGAAGATGGTGTCATCTATTCTATCAATGAAGGGAATTATGTACATTTCCCTAAAGGAGTGAAGCAATATATCAAGTATTGCCAGGTGGAGGATAAGAGTACCAGCCGGCCTTATACTTCGCGCTACATTGGCTCAATGGTGGCCGATCTGCACCGCAACCTCATCAAGGGCGGCATCTTTATTTACCCGGTTACATCTGCTGCGCCTAATGGCAAACTGCGCCTTGTTTATGAGTGTAACCCAATGGCTTTTATTTTGGAGCAGGCCGGGGGCAGGGCAACCAATGGTACAGACAGGATACTGGAGCTTGATGTGCAGGAGCTGCACCAGCGTTCACCAATTTTTATTGGTTCAGTTAATATGGTAAAAAAGGCCGAGTGCTTTATGCGGGAGGCTGGGGTGCTTTCTTTTAATGACGCGGAACCTTTTTTAACAAAAGCATCATAGCTTATACCCATCATGCAGAATAATCAACTCGACGATACCGATATTGCTATTATACAACTATTGCAGAAAGATGCGCAAATAACACATAAGGAGATTGGCTACCTGCTGCATAAAAGTGTTACCCCCATTCATCTTAGGATAAAGCGGCTGGAGGATGAAGGATACATTAAACGCTACGTGGCCATTATTGATCCTAAAAAGGTTGGCCGGGGCCTTATTGCTTATACGCATGTACAGTTAAAGGAGCACTCACGGGATGCGTTGCTGGCCTTTCAGCAGGAGGTGGTTAAGCTGCCCGAAATTATGGAATGTTACCATATGACCGGGATTTTTGATTTTTTGCTCCGTATAGCCATAAGTGACATGAACGAATACAATGTACTGCTGATGACGAAGCTGGCCGGATTGCCGGATGTTGGTAACATGCAAAGCTTTTTCGTATTGTCGGAGGCAAAACAGGAAACCGCTTATCCTGTGCATTTATAAAAGTGCCCCATTATACCCGGTTGATAAATCCGTGGTTTATACCCTGGATAAGTCTGGATTTGGTTTGTCATTCCCTTCTTCATAGTCTCCGGATTTTACCTTGTGACATGATCGTTGTTAAGTTCTAAACCCAACACATCATCCTCATTTTTTTTTCAGAATTATCATAGTGGATACCAGCCAATGGTGGTGAGAAATACGTTTCACGAATTCGTAAAAATATTACTGAGTGAAATTTAAATAGCTGCTAAGCGTTCTCCCTTCATATGAGCATATTTAAAAAGTGCATAAGGTTGAAATTTCTATATTTGCGAAATTTTATAAGTTATTTTGAACGAAAAGGCGTCGGTAGGTGACTTGTTATTAACAATGCCTGAACCAATCAATTTTCCCCTGTTTACAACGAGTCAACGATGCTAAAAAATATAGGAGTTACAAAAGGAAGATCAACACATTATCACCGCAGGATATTTATCATATTCCTGGTATTTACCTTCCTGATCACCGCTGGTTCCTTGTTCCTGAGAAATTCAATTTCAAAAAAACTGCAAAACCTGGGTCAACAATATAAAGACCCTCTGCAATCGCAGGAGATCAATAATGTTTTGCTGGATTTAAACAGTGCAGAAAATGATTTTCAGAAAGCGAGTTTATATGGCGGTAGCGAAAAGTTAGAGTCCTATAAAATAAAACTTACAAATGTTTTCAACCAGATCAATACCATACTTAATAAGTATAAAGCTGATATTCCCAAATATTTTCCAGCGGGTAAGGGTGAGCTTGAAAAAACTTTTGACCGTAAATTATCTATGTCAAAAGAAGTATTTAAACTTAAGCACAAGTTTGATTCGCTTTTAAACGCAACAACCATACAGGGGATTAAAGGGCAGGGTAATTTAAATGCTGCGGCCGGTTATCAAACCAGGCGCCATTTCAATGTGAAAAATGGGGCAGATACACTGGTAAAAGAAATAAATGCACCCGCCAGCAAAAACGGTTTGTTTAAACGTTTGAGGGATGCGTTTAATAATAAAAACCAGGCAGGCACCTCCGTCAGGGTGCTTACAGTCAATCGTGTAAAACAGATCAGCGATTCGGTAACACGGTCTTTAGTCAGAAAGCAAAATCTATCGGTTGAGCAATTGGTCCGGGAATTAAATGAAGAAAACAATCACCTCACCGAGTCCAACAAGCAGTTGATAGCCGCCAACCTTAACCTGGTTATCCAGCTTCATCAGTTGGTACAGGAGCTCAAGGATGTTCATATTAATGCCTGGGAGCTAAGCCGGAATAAAACACTTGCCCAGTACCAGCTTGCAACAAGCGAGCTTAACAATTTTACCGGCGTGGCCGTTATTATGATTCTTATTTTCATCATCCTGCTGCTTGTTTACATCCGCAAGGCAGGAAAAGCAGAAGAGCTTTACCTGGCAGAGAATGAAAGAGCCATTGCCCTTGCCGAGCAAAAATCGGAGTTGTTGGCCATTATGAGCCATGAAATCCGTAATCCGCTTACAACCATTACTGGAACTATTTATATCTTAAACAAAACTATTCGCTCACCTGAGCAGCAAAAACGTCTTGCTTCTATGAACCATGCTGCCCAGATGTTAATGGAGACTATTAATAATATACTTGACGCCAGTAAGATAGATCATCAGAAAGATGAAGTGCTTAACTTATCTGAGTTTAATCCTTACCATGAGATTAGCCATGCGATAGCAGCCATGAGCTTTCTTGCAGAAAATAAACAGATTTATTTAACCRCAGAGTTTGACGGGGACGAAGATGTGTTAATCAGCGGGGATGCTTTCAGGCTAAAACAGGTTATGATTAATTTGCTGGGTAATGCTATAAAATACACAGAAACCGGAGGTGTAACGGTTAAGGTTAATTTGCGTTCAATTAATGAGCATCAGCAAAAACTGGAAGTACGGATTATTGATACCGGAACAGGTATCCCTAAAGAAAGGCAAGCTAAATTGTTTACCAGGTACTACCAGGCCGACCGCTCGGGAGATAAAGCGGGTACAGGTCTCGGCCTTTATATTTGCCACCAGCTTCTTGTATTGCAGCAAGGAAGCATTGGTGTGGAAAGTGATGCAGGAAAAGGTAGCTGTTTTTACTTCAATATTCCCTATAAAAAAGTTGGTTAGCAGTATTTTATTGCCGTTTATAGCAATAAGGTTATTCTTTAATAAATTCCTTTACAATTAAGGATCTTCTTCTCCCGGCATCCTATGTGGCATTTACTAATGAAGGGAATGATTCCGGTTAAGAATCATCTTACAGTTCGGCTTGCATATATGAAACATTCGCACTATCTTTGCACCCACAATTAACAAAAATATTTAACGCTTTAATATTATTCAAGTAATGTATTTAGGTAAAGAAGCAAAGGCAGAGATCTTTGCAAAACATGGTAAAGGTGCTACAGACACGGGTTCGGCAGAAGGACAAGTAGCATTATTCACCACTCGCATTGCACACTTAACTGGTCACCTGAAAAAAAACAAACATGATTTTTCTACCCAGTTATCGCTACAAAAATTAGTAGGTAAACGCCGTGCATTGCTGGCATACTTATTCAAAAAAGACATTGAAAGATATCGTGCTATCATCAAAGCTTTACAGCTAAGGGATATCATTAAGTAATTCTCTCTTTTTTTATTTAAAAGCCATCCCGAATTTGGGGATGGCTTTTTTACTTTTGCAACAAATATTATACATACATAAAAAACYGGTGCGCTCCGAAAGATGAAAAGTGCACCACAAACAAAAGAAGATGAGTTTAAACGTAATTAAAAAAGTTATCGATTTAGGTGATGGCCGCACCATTGAGATCGAAACAGGTAAACTGGCCAAACAAGCCGATGGCTCTGTAGTTATTAAAATGGGTGATACCATGTTATTGGCTACTGTAGTATCATCGCAGGAAGCGAAAGAGGGAGTTGATTTTTTACCCCTTTCTGTTGATTACCAGGAAAAATACGCTGCCACCGGTCGTATCCCGGGTGGTTTTTTGCGCCGCGAGGCACGTTTATCAGACTACGAGGTTTTGATCTCGCGTTTGGTTGACCGCGCTTTACGTCCGTTGTTCCCTTCAGATTATCATGCTGATACACAGGTGATGATCTCTTTAATTTCTGCAGATAAAGACATTATGCCTGATTGCCTTGCCGGTTTGGCTGCATCAGCAGCATTAGCTGTATCTGATATTCCTTTTAACGGTCCTATATCTGAAGTACGTGTTGCTAAAATTGATGGCCAGTTGGTAATTAACCCAACTTTAAGCCAGCTTGAGCGTGCTACTTTAGAATTTATTGTAGCAGGTAGCGAGCATGACATCAACATGGTTGAAGGTGAATCAAAAGAGATTCAGGAAGCCGAATTGGTTGAAGCTATTAAGTTTGCACACACCGCTATTAAATTGCAGTGTTTAGCTCAAAAAGAGTTAACCATTGAAGTTGGCAAAACCGAAAAACGTGTTTACAGCCATGAAAACAGCAACGAAGATTTGAAAAAAGCTATCTACGCTGCTACTTACGATCAGGTTTATGCTATCGCTTCTTCTGCATCTGCAAAAGATGAGCGTTCTGCCAAATTCAAAGAAGTTCGGGATGCTTACATCGCTACTTTAGGCGAAATTGATGATGTCACTAAGTTTTTAGCTAAAAAATACTACCATGATGTGGAGTACGATGCTATCCGTAATCTTGTATTAGATGAAGGCAAACGTTTGGATGGTCGTACAACTACCCAAATCCGCCCTATATGGAGCGAAGTGGGTTATTTACCATCTGCTCACGGTTCTGCGGTGTTTACACGTGGTGAAACCCAGGCATTAACTACTGTTACTTTAGGTGCTAAGGATGATGAGCAAATGATTGATGGCGCGTTCATCAACGGTTACCAAAAATTCCTGTTGCATTATAACTTCCCAGGTTTCTCAACCGGCGAGGTTCGTCCGAACAGGGGTGCTGGTCGCCGCGAAATTGGTCACGGTAACCTGGCCATGCGTTCGTTAAAACAGGTATTGCCATCTGAGGATGAAAACCCATATACTATCCGTATCGTTTCTGACATCCTGGAATCAAACGGTTCGTCATCAATGGCTACGGTTTGTGCCGGTACATTGGCTTTGATGGATGCAGGTATCAAAATTAAATCGCCGGTATCAGGTATCGCGATGGGATTGATCACCAACGAAATGGGTACTAAATATGCGATCCTGTCGGATATCCTTGGTGACGAGGATCACTTAGGTGATATGGACTTTAAAGTTACCGGTACCACAAATGGTATAGTTGCCGTACAAATGGATTTAAAGATCAATGGCCTATCATACGAAGTGTTAACCAACGCTTTAAACCAGGCTAAAGAGGGGCGTTTACACATTCTTGGTGAAATGGCTAAAACTCTTACTGCTCCCCGTGTTGATTACAAACCACATGCTCCGCGTATTGTTACCATTAAAATTGATAAAGAATTTATTGGTGCAGTTATCGGGCCCGGCGGTAAAATTATCCAGGAAATGCAACGTGAAACCGGTGCAACTATTTCTATCGAAGAAAAAGACAACCAGGGTATCGTTCAAATATTTGCCGATAACAAAGCTTCTATCGATCAGGCTTTATCAAGGATCCGTAACATTGCTTCTAAACCAGAAGTTGGCGAGATTTACGAAGGTAAAGTGAAATCAATTATGCCGTTTGGTGCATTTGTTGAGATCATGCCAGGTAAAGACGGTTTGTTACACATCTCTGAAATTGATCACCGCAGGATTGAGAAGATGGACGGCATCTTTGAAGTGGGTGACGAGGTAAGGGTTAAATTGCTTGATGTTGATAAACAAGGTAAACTGAAGTTATCGCGCAAAGCGTTATTGCCAAGGCCAGAGGCACCAAAAGCAGACAAATAAATTTTATATTTTGATATATGCAAAACCCTCTATATGAGGGTTTTGTTATTTTTTCTTGTATTCTTGACACTTTTTTTGCAAAAAATTAAAACAAAAGGCATTTATTTAAACTTTATATCAGTTAATAAATAGTTGATAAAACCTTAAATTTTGACTCCGCTTGTAAAAAACATGACTTCTGCTACCAATGATCCTTTAGATTTTCTCAACAATAATCCGCATGGGAAGCAGTCGGCTGCGCAAAATGATCTGGTTCAGCAGTTATTATATGAAATTATCCGTGTTAAAGAATTAATACAGTATTATGATTCCATCCCCAATGGTGGCGGTCAGCTTGGCTCATCGATTTTGAACGAACTGGTAGCAGAGGCCTATGGTTCTTTAGTTAATTATGATACAGTATTGATGAAAAAGTACTATGATCTGTTGCTAAACTGCGATTAGGAGCGCCCTAAGCCCCTGAAGGGGGAATGATAAGTATATTTCTTTCATAAAGAGCAGTCATGCCGAATATATTCGGTATCCTACGTGCAAGGTATATTTCATGCTGATCACTTGTCCTGTGAGATCCTGAAACAAGTTCAGGACGACGGGTTGCCTAAAAACTTTACAAATAATTGCAGTTAGCAATGTTTGGGATTTATATATTTGCACATGAATCACCTGATAGCACCATCAATTTTAGCAGCCGATTTTGCCAACCTGCAACGCGATATTGAAATGATCAATAAAAGCGATGCCGACTGGGTGCATGTTGATATTATGGACGGCATGTTTGTGCCAAACATCTCTTTTGGTTTTCCCGTTGTTGCTGCAACTAAACAGCATGCTACCAAACCGCTGGATGTACATTTAATGATAGTTGATCCCGACCGCTATTTAAAAGCTTTTAAAGATACGGGAGCTGATGGTATCACTGTTCACTATGAGGCTTGTCCGCATTTGCACCGAACCATACAGGCTATTAAAGAACTAGGCTGCAGGGCAGGAGTAGCCCTTAACCCGCATACGCCTGTTGCCTTGCTTGAGGATATTATTGCCGACCTGGATATGGTGCTCATCATGTCTGTAAACCCCGGCTTTGGCGGACAGAAATTTATTGACAATACCTACAAAAAACTCAACGACCTGAAAGAGCTTAGCCGAAAGAAAAATCCTGGATTACTGATAGAAGTTGATGGTGGTGTTGGCGAGCATAATATAAAAAAATTGTTAGATGCCGGTGCAAATGTGCTGGTTGCGGGCAATTCGGTGTTCTCGTCGGCCGATCAGCTTGCTGCGGTATCTAATCTTAAATACCCCGAAAGGTTATTACAATTGTAATAATTACTACCAACCTTATAGGATTAATTTAAAATTTGCAATCAAAAAGGCTTTTGTTGACTAATTGTATATTTTTTCAAAAAATGTAAATAAATCCTATCAATTTTGTCAAATTGATTAACTTCGGCCCAACTAAATACAAAGTTCCTAATCAAGTATTCAGAACCTACAATACGTTAATTATATGAAACATAATTTTGGTGCCGGACCTGGCATTTTACCTCACGAAGTTTTAAAACAAGCTTCAGAGGCGGTTATTGATTTTAATGGTACAGGATTATCATTACTGGAGATCTCCCACCGGTCGAAAGAATTTGAAGCAGTTTTGGATGAAGCTGTTGCATTGGTAAAAGAATTATACAGTGTGCCAGAAGGTTATTCGGTATTATTTTTACAAGGCGGTGCCAGCACACAATTTGCTATGGCCCCTTATAACCTGCTGCCATCTGGTGGCAAAGCTGCATACCTTGAAACAGGTGTATGGGCAAACAAAGCCTTAAAAGAAGCTAAATATTTTGGCGAAGTAGAGATAGTAGCCTCATCAAAAGCGAGCAACTTTACTTACATTCCTAAAGATTATACTATTCCTGCTGATGCGGCTTACTTTCACATCACATCAAACAATACCATTTATGGTACACAGTTACAGGAGTTTCCTAAATCACCTATACCTGTAGTTTGTGATATGTCGTCAGATATATTTAGCCGCAAAATTAACGTTGCCGATTTTGGTTTGATTTACGCCGGCGCTCAAAAAAATATGGGCCCTGCCGGTGTTACCCTGGTAATTGTTAAGGATGAGATACTGGGCAAGGTTGATCGTAAGATTCCTGCAATGTTTAACTATCAAACTCAGATAGAAGGCGGTTCTATGTATAATACGCCGCCATGTTTTGCCATCTATGTATCAATGCTTACGCTTAACTGGTTAAAAGCCAAAGGCGGTGTTGAAGCCATTGAGCAGGAAAACATTACCAAGGCAAGAGTATTGTATGAGGAGATTGAGCGTAACCCGTTGTTTAAACCTGTTTGTGCCGTTGAAGACCGCTCACATATGAACGTTACCTTTGTAATGGAAAATCCTGAGCTGGAAAAACCATTCCTTAAATTATGCGACGAAAGAGGCATAGTAGGCATCAAAGGACACAGAAGTGTTGGTGGTTTCAGAGCATCAATATACAACGCATTGCCAATAACCAGTGTATACGCGCTGATTGATGTAATGCAGGAATTTGCAGAATTAAATAAATAATTAACGTTCATTAGTTCATTCGTTCATTCGTTCATTAGTACTTACGAAGCGGGCCTCTGAACTAATTAACTAAGTAACAATCGTTTATTTGTTCGCTGTTCATCAGTCTATTTAATATTTAATAAAGCAGACCAATGAACTAATGAACCAATAAACCAATGAACCAATAAGATGATCAAAATATTAGCTAATGACGGTATCGATCCGATAGGAAAACAGCTTTTAGAGGAAGCCGGTTTCTTTATTGATACCAATAACATTCCACAGGATGAATTGCCTGTTAGGTTACAGGAGTATGATGGTATCACTGTACGTAGTGCGACTAAAGTACGTAAAGCATTAATTGATGCCTGCCCAAATTTGAAACTGATTGGCCGCGGCGGTGTTGGTGTTGATAATATTGACGTTGACTATGCCAAAGAAAAAGGTATTGGTGTTTATAACACCCCTGCTTCATCATCATTATCAGTTGCAGAATTGGTATTCGCCAGCTTATTTGGAAGTGTTCGTTTCCTGCCAGATAGCAACCGCAAAATGCCGGTTGAGGGCGCTACTAAATTTAACGACCTGAAAAAAGCTTACGCAAAAGGTATCGAGCTGCGTGGTAAAACTTTAGGTATTGTAGGCTTTGGCCGTATTGGCCGCGAAGTGGCTAAGATAGCCATTGGCGTTGGTATGGAAGTTTTAGCTTATGACCTGTTTCCATTCAACCCTGAGCTTGACATCGTTTTGGGTGGCGGAACCACAGTTAAAGTAAGCGTTAAAACAGCTACTTTAGATGAGGTTATCAAGCAATCTGATTTTATAACACTACATACTCCATTTATTGATAAAGCTTTATTTGGTGCAGAAGAATTAGCGCAAACCAAAAAAGGTGTTGGACTTGTAAATATTTCACGTGGTGGTTTAATTGACGAATTGGCTTTGGTTGATGCATTAAACAGCGGCCAGGTTTCATTTGCAGCTCTTGATGTGTTTGATAACGAACCAAGCCCTCGTGAAGAGATCCTGAAACACCCTAAAATTTCTTTAACTCCTCACATTGGTGCTGCCACCAATGAGGCCCAGGAAAGAATAGGTACCGAGCTTGCTAATTTGATCATTGGTCATTTTAAGAAAGCATAAACACGAATTCTCTCGAATTGGTTCGAATTTCACGAATTGAATCAGACTCCAATTTTACGAATAAAAACAAATGGCACGAATTCCTAAAGAGTTCGTGCCATTCGCTTTTATAAAGCCATATATAATTAAAAACAAGTCATGCATGTTTCAGCCTCTCACGTGTTAAGCGGCGATATGCAACGCTTACAAATTGAATGTTGCCTTGCAGAAATAATTTCCATGACCGAAGTGTCGGCTCATCAATTTATCCAACTTGTCGACTCCCAAAATTCGTGACAATTAGAGTCCATTGGTGAAATTCGTGTTAAATTAAATTGTACGTTATGTCCTTTTCCGGTACCGTAACAGCATATCCTTCTTCCTCCAAAGAAGTAGCCAGCAGCTTCATGCTTTCTCCTTCACCGTGAACAAGGAATACGCTCTTAAGTTTTGCTTTATCCTGCTGTTTTACGTTATCTAATAGGTCCTGGTGATCACCGTGGGCGCTAAGTACATCGGTTTGTTTGATGGTGGCGTAAACGGCCAGCTCACGGTCTTTAATGTGAACTATGGAATCGCCGCGCAATAAACGGTGACCTAATGTTCCCTTGGCGCAATAGCCTATGAACAGGATGGTACAATAATAATTCTGGATATTATAGAACAGGTGATCCTGGATGCGCCCGCCCTCCAGCATTCCGGCTGATGAGATGATGATACAGGGTTCATAGTAGTTCGAGATCTGACGGCTATCTTTCAGGTTTTCTACATAGGTAAGGTTGTCAAACTCAAATTCATCGCCTTTATCCCTGTAAAAATCCTGTGCTTCCTGGTTTACCAGGCTGTGGTATTTGCGGAAGATGCCGGTTGCCATGGTAGCCATTGGGCTATCCACAAAAACCTTAACCTGTGGCAGTAAACCTTCTGTAAAGATCTTATTTAATGAATAGACCAATGATTGTGTACGCCCAATACTAAATGCAGGGATAATTAAGCGACCTTGCTCTCTTACACAAGTTTTATCAATAACTTCGATAAGCGTCTCTTCTACCGATTTGCCTTTGGTATGGTAACGGCCACCATATGTTGATTCTGATACCAGGAAATCAACCGGGGGCAATTCCTGCGGATCGTTGAGCACCGGGTAATTCTTTCTGCCGATATCGCCTGTAAAGGCAATGGATTTTTCTTCGCCGTTCTCAATCACTTTTAAAACTGCCGCTGCTGCGCCTAATAAGTGACCAACCGGGATAAAAGTAAGTTCGATATTGCCGTTTATGCGGAAAGGACGGTTAAAGCCTATGGTAACAAAACGGTCAACAGTGTCCATTACATGCTTTTGCAGGTATAAGGGTTGCGGGCTGCTACCATTGTTAAATTTACCTTTGCCGCGTTTCCTGTTTCCTTTATTAGCCTTATTCATGAAAATGCTTACCGAATCAAGCAACAGCAACTCCGTAAGATCAGCAGTAGGAGGGGTACACAATATCTGGCCGTTAAAGCCCAACCTTACCAGGGTGGGCAGGTTACCGGAGTGATCAATGTGTGCATGTGTAAGTATTACCACGTCGATCTCTTCCGGCCTGAAGGGGAAGTTTTCGTTTGATTGTATGCTGCGGTCCTTCTCATAATCTAATCCGCAATCTATTAATATTTTATATTGGTCAACCTCCAGCAAATGCATGCTGCCGGTTACCTGTTGGGCAGCTCCGTGTATCGTTAATTTCATTTTATAAGTCGATGGGCCACAGTCAATATACCATAGCCTCAATATACCTTTTAGGTTTTCGGTTTAATATCCGAACTTTTATTTTAATAATGGTAATCCGTAACAGATAATCACGAATTAGTTACTCTGCGATTCAAATTGCAGCTGACTTAAATAGCGATAAAGCCCCTGTTCGTTGCCTATGAGTTCCTGGTGGCTGCCGCTCTCGATGATCTCACCTTTTTCCAGTACAATGATCTTATCTGCCTCACGGATAGTTGATAAGCGGTGGGCGATGATAATAGAGGTACGATCTTTCATCAACTCTTCCAAGGCTTCCTGAACTAAACGTTCAGATTCCGAATCTAACGATGACGTGGCTTCATCCAAAATCAATATTGATGGATTTTTTAACAATGCCCTCGCGATAGCAATACGCTGGCGCTGACCGCCCGAAAGCTTTACACCACGCTCACCTACAATGGTTTCATAACCTTCGGGGAAAGAGGTAATAAACTGATGTGCGTTTGCACGTTTGGCAGCCTGTATAATATCCTCTTTGGATGCATTCAATCGGCCATAAGCAATGTTCTCTAATATTGATCCCCCGAACAACAATACATCCTGCGGAACAATGGCAACCTGGTTACGGATATCGGTAATGGAATAATCTGACGCCGGCCGGTCATCAAATAAAATTATTCCGTTTTGCGGATGATAAAACTGTAATATCAATGAAGCCATAGTTGATTTGCCCGAACCGCTTGGCCCAACAATGGCTACCTTTTGCCCGGCAGCAGCATCAAATGAAATACCTTTTAAAATAGTTAGTTCTGAGCGGGATGGGTAGGCAAAAACCACATTATCGAAAGATATATCTCCTTTGACGGGTTGATCTACCTGGTTGTTATTTTCAACCATAGAGATATCTTCGCCGGTTTCGGCTAATATCTCCAGTACCCGTTCACTTGCACCTACTGCTTTTTGTAAGTTGGCATATAAGTCGGGGAAACTGCCCATAGCAGCGCCTACAAATATGGAGTACATGATAAAAGTGGTTAAATCACCCACCAGGATTTCTCCGTGGCTAACCAATACCGATCCGTACCATATAACGCCCACAAAAGTACCGAATAAACAAAATACAATAAACGATGCAAAAATTCCACGGAACTTGGCGCCCTTTACAGCTATATCTACTACGTTTCGTAATATCTTATCATAACGGGTGGCTTCATAAGCTTCGTTTACAAATGCCTTTACGTTTGCAATGCCCTGCAGGGTTTCCTCAACAATAGTGTTTGATTCTGCGAGTTTATCCTGCGCCTGCCGTGAGAGTTTACGAATAAACTTTCCGAAAAATACAGCGAATGCCACCAGGAACGGTAAAATAGCAAGTAGGGCAAGGGTTAATTTTATAGATACTACTGCCAGCAAAATAACACTACCTACCATGATCACTAACTGCCTGATGATTTCGGCTATGGTAGTTGTTAATGTATCCTGTATTTGAGAAAGATCGGCAGATATGCGGCTGTTTAATTCACCAACACGGCGGTTGGCAAAAAAGTTCATAGGCAGGGTGATGAGCTTAAAATAAGTATCGCGCCTGATATCAGCCAGCGAACGCTCTGCAACCTGAACAAACCATACTACCCTGAAAAATGAAACAAATGCCTGGCCAAATAATAAGATAAACCCAAAAACTGCAATTCCATTTAAGCTATGCGGGAGGTATTGGCTTACAAATTTGCCCTGGGCTGCATCAATTAATGATCCTAATATTTTAGGGAAAGCAAGCCCAACCAAACTCGATATAAACAAAAATAACATTCCTGCTATAAACTTCCACCGGTAGGGTTTTATGTAAGTGAGTAGCTTCCGTATGTTTTGGATGCTCTGCCTGTTTATTTTTGCTTTAGGTAATTCGGTCTCGGTCTTAGCGCCACTGTTCAGTCGTCCTCTTGCCATTTATAGTTTTATAGTTACGGGCGCTAAATTACACCTTAACTTTGTTTCTTTTGTAAAGGAGATATAAAATTGACGCAAGCATGAGGGCAATTACAATTATATAGATAGTATGTGAATCGCCCTTTTGTTCTGCGTTGGCTTTAAGTTGCGCATTTTGTTGTTTAAGCTTTTTAATTGTGGCTATAAAGTTCCGGTTAATAGTTTCTGCTTCCTGGCTATGACTTTGGATTTGCCTTTGCTGAAAAGCACGGTACTCCAGTAAAATTTTTAGCTCCTTATAAATATTGTCATCTGTTTTTACAATATCCATCAAAATACTGTTCGAGCGGCGGATATCGTCCTTTGTTTGAAGACCGAAAATTCCGGTATGCTGGCTTAAGCTTTGGCTATACTGCCCAAATTTTTGCTTGCGCGAAGCCAACATATTGTTGATTTTTTTACGCTGAAGCTGGTATGCTATAGAATCGGCGTTAAACTGCGATTGTGCAAAAAGATCGCCCACGGCAAAAAAACATAGCAAGCCAAGTAGTATTAGTTTTCTCATATGTTAATTTTACTGAAACTCGATAATCACCTTATCGTTAAGGTTTAAACCTAATAAACCACTCGCGTTTCCTTTATTTATAGCAATTTCTAAATGGTCGCTGATGCCAAAAAGGCATAATTTTTCGCCCACGGGAACTTCATTATAGTGCCAGCTAAGGTGGTTAATAGTTTCGTTGCGCTTAAAATTCAGCACAAAACGACGGCCCTGCTGTACACTGTTAAAAAACTCCTTGGTAATGTTGGTAATCACATTTTGAAACGAATCAATATAAATAACAACACCTTTTATCAGGTTTTTTTCGATAACAGGCTGCAGGTTCATTTTGTTTTCTATTTCATGTACCGGAAGACCAATCTCGCTAAGCTTTCCGCCCTTTGCAAGGTGACACGCTGCCTTTACAAAAATATCGGCAAGGGGAAAATGGAGAAATTTAAGGTCTTGCATAATGTTGATCTCTACAATCTCTTCCGGGTCGGTATCAAACATCAGGGAGAAAATCCCATTATCGGCACCTACAAAATAATGTTTTTTGTACCTTACGGCCAGGTACTTTGTATGATCGCTATATACAGTATCGATGCCTATAAGGTGTACCGTATCTTCGGGGAAGTAATAAAAACTGTTCTTTAATATAAACGCGGCCTGTTGCACATTAAAAGCCGCTACACTGTTGGTAATATCAACAATATTAACTGTAGGCAACAATTTATAGATACTTCCTTTTAAAGTAGCCTGGTAAATGTCCTTATCGCCCAAATCAGTAGTTAATGTTATTATTGCCATTAATTTTATAATATTTATTGCTAATCTTGTAATAGCATTTGAAGCTACAAATATTCAATTTTTAATTCATAAAAATCCGTAACTAAAAAATCAAATTAGTATTGAACGAACTTAAGCTATCAATTGAAAACGTAAATCCAGCCGTATTGTGGGGGCCAAATAATGATCATTTTGAGATCATTAAGAAACAATATCCCAAGCTTAAATTAGTTGCACGAGGCAACGAAATAAAAGTTTTGGGTGATGATCACGAACTAAATGTTTTCCAGGAAAAATTTTCTCATCTGCTGCAACATGTTGAAAAATTTGAGAACCTGAACATTACCGATCTTGAACGTATTTTAGGATCGAAAGTTACTACAGGGCCGTCAACTGACCAGGTTACCGATAAATTTGCCAGCGGCGAGGTTATAGTTTTTGGTCCGAACGGAGTAATGGTGAAAGCCCGTACTGCCAACCAGCGTAAAATGGTTGATAGCATTAATCAAAGCGATATTCTTTTTGCCATAGGGCCTGCGGGTACGGGTAAAACCTATACTGCAGTTGCATTAGCTGTACGCGCCCTTAAGAATAAAGAAATAAAGCGTATTATTTTAACCCGCCCGGCAGTTGAAGCAGGAGAGAACCTCGGCTTTTTACCCGGCGACTTAAAAGAAAAGATCGACCCGTATCTGAGGCCGTTGTATGATGCCCTTGATGATATGATCCCGGCAGAAAAACTTAAGTTTTACCTGGAGAACCGTACCATTGAAATTGCACCATTGGCATTTATGCGCGGCCGTACCCTTGATAATTGCTTTGTGATATTGGATGAGGCCCAAAATGCTACCGATATGCAGCTCAAGATGTTCCTGACACGTATGGGGCCATCTGCAAAGTTTATTGTTACAGGCGATGTTACGCAGATAGATTTGCCCAAAAAGCAACAATCGGGCCTGCATACAGCCCTGCGTATATTAACAGATATAAAAGGGATTGAAATAGTTTACCTAAGCGGCGAAGACGTAGTACGTCATAAGCTGGTACGTAAAATATTGGCCGCTTACGGGGATATTCAGTAGATATGAGATATTAGATTTGAGATATGAGATGCCTTTTCGGCGTTTTATACTCAAACAGATATTGTGATATCAGTAGATCTGAGATATGGGTTTTGATTGTTCTTCAGTCTCAAATCTCACATCTCAAATCTCAAATCTAATTCAACAATGAATTCAATAAAAGAAACACATTTTAATTTTCCCGGGCAAACCGGTTATTATAAGGGTAAGGTACGGGATGTTTATACCATAGATAACAAGTATCTTGCTATGGTAGTATCTGATAGGATCTCGGCATTTGATGTTGTACTGCCCGAGGCTATTCCTTATAAAGGGCAAGTGCTTAACCAGATAGCCGCCCGTTTTTTAAAGGCTACAAGTGATATTGTACCTAACTGGGTTATATCAGTTCCGGACCCAAGTGTTACTATAGGCCGCATTTGCGAGCCTTTTAAGGTAGAAATGGTAATTCGCGGATATTTAGCGGGCCATGCCGCACGGGAGTACAGCGCCGGTAAGCGACAGGTTTGCGGTGAAGCACTGCCCGAAGGGTTAAAGGAAAACGATATCCTTCCCGAGCCTATAATCACGCCAACTACTAAAGCTTCGGTGGGGCATGATGAAGATATTTCAAAAGAAGAGATCCTGGCACGTGGCATTGTATCTGCCGGTGATTATGCTCAATTGGAAAGTTATACTAAAGCTTTGTTTAAACTAGGTACCGAAATTGCTGCAAAACAAGGGCTTATACTGGTTGATACCAAATATGAATTTGGAAAGGTTGGTGACGAAATTTATTTGATTGATGAAATTCACACCCCTGATTCTTCAAGGTATTTTTACAAGGAAGGTTACGAGGAGCGTCAGCAAAAAGGCGAACCACAAAAACAGCTTTCAAAGGAGTTTGTAAGAAAATGGCTTATAGAAAACGGTTTTCAAGGTAAGGATGGGCAGGTTGTTCCTGTTATGACAAAAGAAATTGTTGAATCGATATCTGAACGCTATATTGAGCTTTATGAGCAAATTACAGGAGAGGCATTTGTAAAATCGGATACCACGAATGTTTTGGATAGGGTAGAAAGTGCTATAAAGCATGCGCTTAATAACATGTAATTTTTATTTCCAAATAAAATAATCTTATCTTAGCTTAATAATTTTCAATAAGAATGAAATTTGCTGTCGATAAACACGAGAAATACATTTTAGTGAAGCTCAATGAATCAAAATTGAATTCATTAGTAACACCTCAGTTAAAATCTGAGCTGATATTGATCAATACGGAAGGGCAAAGAAATATCATTCTTGATCTTTCTCAAGTTAAATTTGCCGATTCATCTGGCTTAAGCAGCCTGTTGGTTGGGCATCGTCTATGTAAAAATGCGTCTGGCGTATTTATTCTTGCGGGTTTAAATGATGCTGTTTCGCGTTTGATCACTATTTCTCAATTAGATAACGTACTAACCATAGTACCAACTTCTGAAGAAGGCGTCGATCTTATTTTCATGGAAGAAATTGAAAAAGAACTTAAAAAAGAATCAAGATAACCCAATGATTGTTTACCGGGTATGAAATTTGAGGTAACAATACTTGGAAGCAGTTCTGCCACCCCCATTTTTAACAGGAATCCTACAGCACAAGTGCTCAATATTAATGATCACTTGTATTTAATTGATTGCGGCGAAGGTACCCAGCAGCAAATGCTGCGCTTTGAAGTTAAAGCAAGCCGCATCGATTACATATTTATCAGCCACCTGCATGGTGATCATTACCTGGGCCTGGTAGGTTTGCTTTCATCAATGCACCTTAACGGACGAAAAAAAACGCTATATCTTTTCGGCCCTCCGCATTTAATGGAGATCATAGACCTGCAATTAAAGTATTCTGAAACTACACTTCATTTTCCGTTGGCCTTTACCCAAACCAATGCGCAAAAAGCCGAAGTTATTGTGAATAATAATGATATCATTATAGAAACAATTCCGCTAAATCATCGGATTGACTGTACCGGTTTTATATTCAGGGAAAAAAAACGATTACGTAAGTTACGTAAGGAGATAATAGAAGAAATGGAGATCCCGGTAGCATATTTTACGGCTTTAAAAAAGGGTGCTGATTATACTTCGCCAACCGGGAAGGTCTATAAAAACGAAGATCTTACCATTGATTCTGAAGAGCCTAAATCCTATGCTTATTGTTCAGATACGTTATATGGTGAGCAATATTTTAAACAGATAGCCAACGTCACACTTTTATATCACGAAGCTACCTTTTTAAATGATATGCTGGATAGGGCGAATATTACTTATCATACTACGGCGCTACAAGCAGGAGATATTGCGTTAAAAACAAATGCTAAAAAATTGCTGATCGGCCATTTTTCGGCCAGGTATAAAACTTTAAATGAGTTACTGGATGAAGCAAAAAGTGTTTTCCCTGCTACCGAACTGGCAATTGAAGGAAGAACGTTTTGTATAGAATAATAGATGCTGATGTGCAAATTAACTCCGTTGAGGGCTTCGCCGTTTCAAATGTGCAGATTTTAGATGTATGATAATTTATTAATCATTCTCAGATTAACACCCTCCAGTCCAAAAAAAGGCGATAATCGTTGTGATTACCGCCTTTTTTCTTTGTATTAATTCTTTCTTCCGTTTTTAATCTTTTTTCCCTCCAAAAACAGAGAAACTTACATACCGTTTTGGGTGCGCCTTTAAGTCAAGTAAAAGGTTGTTAAGACTATTGGTGGCGGCATCCATGTTTTTGTATACTTTATCGTCGTTCATCAATAAGCCTAATGTTCCTTTTGTCGAGTTGATATTAGCTATGGTAGCCTGCAAATCGGCCATGGCTTTGTTTGCATTATCCAGGGTGTTTTTGATGTTTGATGCGGCTATATCGTTGCTTATTTTTTCAAAATTGGTAGCCATGCCATTAACGTGTACTGTGCTGGTTTTTAAATTATCAGAAACAACTTCGGCATTTGAAAGTATAACATCAATGTGTTTTGTTTGAGTGCCTACCAAATTGTCAATCTTTTTGGTAACTCCTTCTAATGTTTGCAGTGAGTTGGCAATGCTCATGAAGCTTCGGTCAACATTTTTTTGAAAGTTGGGGTTCAATATTTTGTTGATTGCCGCAAGAGATGAATCGAGTTTATTAATAAGCATTTCGGCCTTTTTTTGAATTGGCTGCAGGCTCTCGGCAAGGCTTCCCTGTATATCAGCTTTTAAAGTGTCTTTGTTCTCGGCAAGTATTTTACTGTTCCCCAGTTCAAAAACAATGGCTTTACTACCTAAAAGATCGGTACTTTCCAGCTTTGCAAGTGTGTTGTTAGGTACATCGTATTTTTCCTCAATTTTAAATTCTACGATGGTACGACCATCCGGCTGAAGCTCCATTTTCGAGATCCGGCCTATCTGGAAACCATTTACCAATACAGGTTTTGATACGCCAAGGCCTTCTACGCTGTTATAAACTGCATAAAATTTATTTGACCCCGAAAAAACATCGTTGCCTCTTAAAAAACTATATCCCAGTATCAGAATAGTAATGGAAATTACTGTAAGTGCGCCAATTTTTGTTTCGTTTGAAATTTTCATTAATAAGTAGTGTGATGTTGTTTAAATTTTTAGAAGCACTTACCGTGTACCACAGGCAATATTTGTAACTATTATAATATACATTTAACCCGTTGATTTAGCTTGACAGCTAACGGCAAACAAATACTTTTATTATTGAGATATTTTTTCAATCTCGTTTTTATAATTTAATAAGGCGCGAACCAGGGAGCTAACAATTTCGTTTTGTCCATCTTCAGAATTCAGGTATGCTTCATCCTGCGGATTATTTATATAGCCTGTTTCCACTAAAACCGAGGGCATAGCAGTGTGGCATAACACATATATACCCTGCTCCCTTAAGCCTTCGCTTGGGCGGCCATCTGTTTGCACAAATTCACTGTTAATCAAAGTGGCCAGCTTGATACTTTGCTGCCTGAATTTTCTTTTATATTCGTTAGTTAAAATAATGGTTATGGGATCATCAGGGTCTAATCCGGCATCCATTCCCGAGTCCTCTTCAACCTGGTTATTTATTATCGTTTTTTCTTCCTCTTTGGAACGGTGCAATCCATACACCAGCAATAATACGCCTTTACCAGATCGATCGGGTACACTAACCGTACGGTAAACCGGTTTACGGCGTTTGGTTCCTACCTGCTCTCTTACCCGTCTATCCGATAGTGAGTTACAGTGTATTGATATAAAAATATTCCCTTTATTCTCATTGGCTATTTCGGCACGTCTTTCAAATGAAACATCATCCTCGGTTGTGCGCGTTAAAACTGCCTTTACTCCCGCCATATCTTTTTCTATAGCATTTTGCAATTTTAAGGCAATGGCAAGCGTTACATTCCTTTCTAAGGAAAAGGAGCCGGATGCGCCAGGAGAAAAATGACCTTCATTGCCTGAACGCTTCACTCCATGTCCCGCATCGATAACAATAGTTTTTATTTTAAAACCACTACTAATAACAGTATCTGTTTTTATGAAACCATAAGTTGTAACCGGAAAATATGAAACAAGTGCCAGCAAAACCGATAAACTATAAATGAATCTTTTCAATGCCCTATTTTTCATTATTTTTGAACGCTGTTAACTAATATCTGCAAAAATACTATTCATAATCAATTTTGAAATTCATATCTCTTTTTTTTCTGCTTGCAATTATTTTGACAGTAAACGTACTTGTTGCTGAAAGCAAAGGTACATTTATCGGGCATAGCCACAAATCAGGCGCAGATACCATCATCAAACTCGACACAACCAAAGCCAGAGATAAGAAACTCCTTAAAGTTAAGAAATCTAAGCCAACTAAGACAACTCAAAATGCCGATGGCCAGGGCTTAGGCAATACCTTTAAAATAAACCCTGCCGCCGATACCGTTCTTAAAGTTGATACTCCCAGAAATAAAGTTGACACTAATAAAAAAAGAATAAACGGAAAGCAGCCCGCGCCGGTTAATAAAGGTGCGTTGCCTGCAGATGATACTACTAAAAAAAAGGGGGGCATACAATCAGAAGTTAAGGCAGTAGCAGAAGATTCCACTATTGTTGATAATGAACACGACATTTTATACCTGTATGGCCGCGCCCGGGTAACCTATGAGGATTTTGAGCTTGACGCCGATTACATAAGGGTTGATCAGAAAAATCACCTGATTTTTGCAAGCGGAAGTATTGACCCCCGCACCAAGCGCTATATTGGCAGGCCATTATCCAAATCAAAAAGCGAAAAGCCCGTAGCATCCGATTCGTTGTTGTTTAATTATAATACTAAAAAAGGAAAACTTTATAACCCTGCATCTGAGCAGGAAGGTAACTTTATATCTGGCGGCCAGGCAAAAAAACTAAATGAAACCGAGGTTGCTTACCGTAATGTGATTTTCAGTACCTGCGATTTGCCTTATCCTGATACACATTTTGGTATAGTGATAACAAAGGGCATAGGTGAAAAAAACAGGATCATATCCGGGCCGGCATATTTGGAAATAGAGGGGGTGCCGTTACCACTGGCCATCCCGTTTGGTTTCTTCCCTAAACCTAACCAGCGAACATCCGGGGTTATTTTACCCACTTTTGGCGAAGACGCAAAGCTGGGCTTTAAACTGGCTGGTTTTGGCTACTACCTGGGCCTTAGCGATTATATGGATTTAACCACAACAGGTACAATTTACTCCAAAGGGTCATATGAAGTAAACTCTACTGCAAGGTACCTGGTACGCTATAAATATACGGGTAACTTATCTTTAAGTTATGGATCACATAACTACAACTTGCCCGGCGATCCCCCGGCGAAGGATATCCATATTGACTGGACCCATTCCCAGGATCCTAACGCCAACCCGGGGTCAACATTCAGCGCGTCAGTTAACGCGGGTACATCTGGTTATTTTTCCCGCAACCCGTCAAACTCAAATTATAACCCAACGATTGCCGCGCAAAGCAGCTTGCGTTCAAGCATATCTTACGGGAAAACATGGGCCGGTACACCCTTTAACATGAGCGTAGGTATTGGCCATAGCCAGGATATTGCCAATAAAAAAATTACCATAGAGTTACCAACTATAGCCTTTGGTATGTCGTCCATTAACCCTTTCGATTCAAAGGATAGGGTAGGCGAACAAAAATGGTATCAAAAAATAACGGTTAGCTATAACATGAACGCTACCAATAAAGTAAATGACATCCCCGAATCGGAGTTGTTTAAAAGCACAGTTACCAAGCGTTTACAAAATGGATTTCAGCACCAGATTCCTGTAAGTTTGGGTTTAAATGTGCTTAAATATTTTCAGTTTAACAGTAGTGTAAATTATACCGAACGCTGGTATTTTCAATCAGTAAATAAAAGATTTGAACGCGGCAGTATCTCCAATTCAGATCAGTTGCTTGTTGATACTATTCAAGGGTTTAAACGTGCCGGTAATTATAGCCTTAGCACCGGCCTGTCAACCAAATTATACGGTACATTAAATTTTAAAGGCAATTTAAAAGCAATAAGGCACGTAATGACCCCGTCTATTGGTTTTGGTTATACGCCGGATTTCTCGGATCCAAGCTATGGGTATTACAAAACAGCTGTAAGCAATGCAAGTGTACCATACCCGTACACTTATCAAAAATACTCAATTTTTGAAAACGGAGTTTATGGCTACCCATCCAGCGGCAAGCAGGCTGGTATCAGCTTTTCATTGGATAATATGATTGAGGCCAAATTAAAAGCAAAAAGTACGGATACATCGGGTACCGATAGAAAGATCACCCTGTTGCAGGGGCTATCTTTTTCAACATTCTATAATTTCGCGGCCGATTCCATGAAGCTTTCAAATATTCAATTTTCGGGGCACACAGCCCTGTTTAAACAAAAAGTGAATGTTAGCTTCAGTGGTTCATTTAATCCGTACGTTATTAGTGTACATGATTCTATTTCAAATAACGCCATTGTACGCACCAGTACGCTTGTTAATAAATACAGGTGGTCTAACGGCCAGTTCCCTCAATTAAGTGCCGTCAGCATTTCTATGAGCGGTAGTTTAAACTCTACTACAGCCAAGGCACCGGGCACCCCTAATGTAAATACCCTACAAAATATTGGGGCCCAGCAGGCACAGCGACTGGCATTGATCAACAGTGACCCCAACTCATATGTGGATTTTAATGTTCCCTGGAATATATCGCTTAACTATAGTTATAGCTATAGTAATTACTTAAATAATGTATCTACAAGTAATACGCTCATGATTAGCGGCGATGTAAGCATCACGCAAAAATGGAAGATTCAATATTCAACAAACTATGATTTTAAAGCTGCCAAGCTAAGCAGCGCCACCTCTTTTTCCATTTATCGCGATTTGCATTGCTGGGATCTTTCGTTTCAGTGGGTGCCATTTGGCTATTTAAAGTCATACAACGTTACCTTAAAGGTTAAATCAACCATTTTGCAGGATTTGAAACTGAGTAAACGAAACGATTATTCAAGTAGCAGAAATTTTTATTAATTAATATGTTGGCAGAGATCATAACCATTGGTGACGAAATACTCATCGGACAAATTGTTGATACCAATTCGGCCTGGATGGCTAAGGAGTTAAATAAGATAGGTATCAGGGTTAAACAAATCTCGTCTGTATCTGATGATAAAGATCATATACTTAAAGCCCTGGCCGAAGCTGCGGCACGAGCAAAAATTATATTTATTACGGGAGGCCTGGGGCCAACAAAAGATGATATCACCAAGAAAACACTGGCCGAATATTTTGGTGTCGGTCTTGTTGAAAATAAGGAAGCACTTGAAAATGTGGAACGTATTTTTGCTAAATACAATCGCCCTTTGCTTGAAGTTAACCGGTTGCAGGCACAAGTACCTGCAAATTGCGAGATTGTATTAAACAAAAACGGCACAGCGCCGGGTATGTGGTTTAACCATGAAGGTATTATTTATATCTCAATGCCGGGCGTCCCCTTCGAGATGATGTACATGATGGAAGACGAAGTGATTCCTAAGATAACCAATACATTAAAGCTGCCATCTATTATTCATAAAACACTTTTAACCGTAGGAGAGGGTGAATCATTTTTAGCCGAGCGAATAGCTGATATTGAAAACCAACTCCCATCTTACATTAAATTAGCCTATTTACCCAAATTGGGCCAGGTTAGGTTGCGTTTAAGCGCTTTTGGTGATGATGTTTTACAGCTTCAAAAGCAAATTGATGAATTTGCGGGTAAAATAATCGAACGCATTGGGCCTGTGTTTGTAGTCGACCGGGATATCCCACTCGAAAAAGCTATCCTTGATAAAATGGCCGGAAGAGGTCTTACATTATCTGTAGCCGAAAGCTGTACCGGCGGATATATTTCGCATTTATTTACACAGCATGCAGGTTCATCAAAAGTGTTTTTGGGTGGGGGCATCACCTATTCAAACGGGTTAAAGGAACATATTTTAGGTGTAAAACACCAAACACTTGAGCAATTTGGGGCCGTAAGTGAACAAACTGCAAAAGAAATGGTTGAAGGTGCACTATTAAATTTTAAGACGGATTTTGCCATATCCGTAACAGGAGTGGCCGGGCCTGATGGAGGTACTGCGGATAAACCCGTTGGTACAGTGTGGGTTGCAGTTTCAAGTAAAGATAAAATGTTAATAAAGAAATACACATTTGGCAATAAAAGACAGCAAAACATTGAAAGGAGCGCTGTAATGGCGTTATCAATGTTGAATACTTTACTAACAGAAGTTGCAGATTAAGGCTCAAAATGCATAATTTTGGGCAAAAGTATAAATTGTAAAATGGCCCAATACCAACTGTTATTGCCAAAAATGGGAGAAAGCGTTGCGGAAGCAACCGTAATTAAATGGAATAAAAACCCAGGAGATCGCGTTGATGCCGACGAAGCAGTAATGGAAATTGCAACAGACAAAGTTGACTCTGATGTACCTTCTCCTGTATCTGGTAAATTGGTTCAACAACTTTACCAGGTTGATGATGTAGTACAGGTAGGAGCAGTAATTGCAATTATAGAAACTGAAGAACAAGTGGCAACTCCTGTGTCAGAAATACATCCGGCTCCCCCGGTAGAGGAACCCTCATTAGTACAACACCCTAACGCAGAAGAACAAAAACCGGTTGTGGAACATATTCCCGCTGAGGAGGCCCCTGCATCAATAGAAGGGCAACCTGAAGAACAAACACCAGTCGCTGAAACCCCCGAAGTTACTGAAGAAAAACCGGCAATTGCGGTACCGGCAGATATTCCTGGCATTAGTCAACTTGAACAAAAAAGTGCTTCGGTTTATGAGCAGGCATTTAAAAGTGAAGGAAGATTTTATTCGCCTCTTGTACGCAATATTGCGAGCCAGGAAGGTATCGGTATTAATGAACTTGATAGTATCCCGGGAACTGGTTCGGAAGGCCGCCTTACTAAAGATGATCTGTTAAGTTATATTGAGTATAAGCAAACACCGGCTGGTCAAAAAACTCAAACATCTGTACAGCACCCTGCGGGGAGCGCGCCGGCTATCAGTGAAAATGGTTCTGTTGAAGCAACAAGTGTTGCAGTACCCGCAAGTGAGCCGGCAATAGCTCCACTACCAGAAGCGCCAAAAGCTGCAACGCCGACAGAAAAACCAGCAATAAGCGAACCTTCATCGGTAAGTTCAGTTTCGGGTAGTGATGAAATAGTTGAAATGGACAGGATGCGCCGCCTTATTGCCGATCATATGGTGATGAGCAAACATACCTCGCCACATGTTACCTCGTTTGTTGAAGCCGATGTAACCAGCCTGGTGCTATGGCGCGAAAAGATAAAGAATAGCTTCGAAAAACGTGAAGGCGAAAAAATAACCTTCACCCCGATATTTATTGAAGCTGTAGTTAAAGCGATCAGGGATTTCCCAATGATCAATATTACGGTTAACGGCACACAGATCATTAAAAAGGCTAATATCAATATCAGTATGGCAACAGCACTGCCAAGTGGTAACCTTATTGTGCCTGTAATTAAAAAAGCCGATCAATTAAACCTGCTTGGGATAACCAAGGCAGTAAATGATCTTGCAAACCGGGCCCGGATTGGAAAACTACTGCCGGATGATGTACGGGAAGGTACCTTTACTATTACCAACGTAGGTTCGTTTGGCAATGTGATGGGTACGCCTATTATTAATCAGCCGCAAGTAGCTATCCTGGCAGTAGGTGCTATCAAGAAAAAACCGGCTGTAATTGAAACTCCTGAAGGCGATGTTATTGCAATCCGTCACATGATGTTCTTGTCGTTATCATACGATCACCGTGTGGTTGATGGTGCGCTGGGCGGATCATTTGTTCGGCGCGTTGCTGATTACCTGGAGAAATGGGATTTGAACAGGACGATATAATCCTTACCATATAACGCAAAAACAGGCTGATTAGCCTGTTTTTTGCGTTATAAAATGTATTCTCTTGTCTCGTCCTGAAAAAAGTTTACACTTTTACTGATTAGTACGGTGTTTAGTTTACACTTTATTTTAGTCCTGAATAGGGTTTACCATTTTCTAAAGATAAAGAATAATTGTTGTGGCTTGCTTGTCGTGTTGGAATGTGGGAAACTCCTTCAGTTTTCCATATTTCAATGCGTTTTTCTT